>JAAYAE010000224.1 GCA_012719555.1 Acholeplasmataceae bacterium
ACATTTTTTCATATAATAAACAACAGATGCGACGTTTTTTAACTTACTTTTGCATCGTCTTACTTACAAGAAAAAAAATGTTACTGTCAACCTAATTATCTCTAATTTATATTTATATTTATTTTATGTTTTCAATATTACTATTTCCACCTAAGCGCCACAAAGCTATATTTTTTATACCATCCTCTTTAGCCAGACTAATCCAATAGTTAATGGTAGTAGCATCAGCAAACCAAACATAATTAAATACAATACCCTCGCGATATTTTAAAACCAGGCACTGACTTTCAACATCACGCATTGGCTGCAAGTTATGTTTTTTAATAATATCTACTGCCTCTTTTTACGTAAGCAGCCGTCTTTGCCCCTTTGTGTTCCATAGGCAGCCGCCACTGGCGTACGCCACACTCTTGGGTTCCGGTAAAGCCGCCATATTAGCTAAAATTTTTTGAATAAAGGCCCTATCAGCTTTTGGCCCAGGAAGCAAAGTATGCGTCCCGTACAAATTATAGAGCATCACTACATATTCAGGCCCTGCAATAAAATGCATAGTACTAAAAGGAGTTCCAGGTTCCAAAACCACCCTTAATTTTAGCCCCTGAGCTTGAGTAACACCATAAAGTCTTTCAATAAACTTCATAAAGAGTTTTTTTGTAGTTGCATCTCTCCATATTCTCTCATAATCTATTTCTACACCGTCAAAATTACCCGCCTTAGCTAAAGTTATAATTTCCTTTATATGAGCATCCATAGCTTCGTCTGTACCCAAAACCGATTTTAGTATCTCGGTATTTTTTACTGAAGGTGAGCTATTTGTCTTTACCTGATCATTAACTATAGTCAGATACTCCACATATTTTCCCTGCTTTTTTAGCTTAGTACGTTTTTCCAACAATGCTTTAGGAATAAATAACTTTTCATGGCTGTCAAAATATGCAGCAAAAAAGGACAGGGACTCCAACCTTGGACTAATTTTTTTCAACTCTTTTTCCCCGTTATCCAAATCCCAATAAACGAGCCAGGCCGAGGGCTCTATTTTAACTGACGCCTGTCTGGCGATCAAAGCTGCCGCTCCGGCATTGTCTTGTTCGCTGCTATAACAACCCGCAAGAAGAAGCAGAACGCCAACAATGAACAAAACCCTTAGCCCCTTTTTAAAAAAAAGCATTATTACTTCCTCCATTATCCTTACAAGTTTCTTATAAACCAATCAATAAGGTGTGTCCATGCCCGTTCAACAATTGCAAGAAAACCTGATATTCCCTGCAAGCGCTCATCATATAAAACTTGTTCCTTTTCTACGCCGGTGTTCCCAGTGATTAAAACCTTATCAAAAACTCCATCATAAACATCATCCGCCAAATTACGCTGGCTCCAACCATAACCGCCCCATGCCGCCCCTAAATATACGCTTCCAGGTTTAACATTAGTGAGTTTTATATCTTTAGCTGCATCCTTGCCATCAATATTAACAGTTATTTGTGCCCCTTTCAAATCTATATCGACTTGGCGTACACCACGATTATGGTAACTAAGTTGTGGTTCATATTTTTGTGCACCATCTTCAATTTTCTTAGGATTTTCTAGGGTTTTATCTTTTAGTCGCTCAGCTTGAATCTTAGCAATTTCAGTTGTCTCAGCATATCTTGCCAAGGTTTCTAACTCTTTTTCTATAACTTGCTTCTTGTCTTCATCTACTGAAATATCTTTTTTACCGTCGAAGCTAGCTAAGTTAAGTTTAAATAGCTCTTTGGTAACACCATCATTTTTTTCTGTAATTACCAAATTGTTATTAACAAAGTTAACCAACACATAACTTGCTAAACCAGCGCTGCCACGCAGGTAAATCTTTTGCTGTCCATATTCATTGCCTGTTAACAACGCTGAGAACTTAATATCTTTAAAATCTCCACTGTTTTTAAGTCGCATAACGCCTTCATCTAATGGTAACGTCGTCAAAATAATTGCTTCATCTTTGAATTCTACTGCCCCTTTTTGCACATCCCAATCGTTTTGTCGCAGCTGATTACCTTTAATGAACTCAATACCTTCATCGTTAGTATCATATTTAATCCGCATAAGCAAGTGATTCACTGACCAATACGACTGGGGCTGCATTCTAGTCAGATCATACAAACCACTCTTTTTAACATTCTTGGCATAACCTTCACGATTAAAATTCATTTTAAAAAGTTGTTTAATCCAATATTCATTAACAGAACTAACTTTATTATTATTGCCAAAAGCCCCTGTATTAGAATGCATTAAGATATAAGCTCCTGGAACATACCCTATTTGATCAACATAAATATTCTCCAAGGTTTTGTAGTCATAAGAAATGCGATTTTTCATGGCAACATAGCTCTCCTTAGGAAAGCCATTTTCATCACGAATATAGTCCATAAGATAGTGATTATAATTTCTGCCCAAAACAGGCATCATCATCGAATATTCCAATGGCCCCATATTACCCAAATAATTATTATACCTATCATGCACATTAATAAAGTATAATCTGAAGCCATTTGTTCCCAATTCACAATAGCCGGTTTGTGTTAGATCTTTTAACTCGCTAGGCAATAAAAACTTTGTGTCTTTATTATCAAATTTTTCCGGATAAGAAAATATTGTTGCCTTATAATTGAATCTTTCCAAAAGTTTTTGAGCGAACACGGCCGTATCGCGCCGCCCATCTTCAAAAGCCAAGAAAAGCGAACGTTTAGGCAGTTCTTTGCCATTTTTGTAATAATCTAAGATATCCTGTTGTGTAACTGTTACATAGCCCTGTTGCTTTAATCCAGCCAACTGACTTTCCAACTGTTCTGTTCCGATTAAAGAACCACTTCCTACTCTATCTACACCAAAATAGGAAAGAGCAATAAATCCTTGGTCACCGGCAAAAGTAGTATTATTTTCATTAAAAGGTTGATATTTCTTGAATGTGTATAAGGCATTAATCGCCAGACTAATTATTGCTATAAGGAAAATTACTTGAAAAAAAACTCTGATTTTTTTTCTGCGTTCTTTGCGAATAGTAAAAGCATTTTTCAAAGTCATAGTTTAGCACCTGCCTTTTGTGCTTTTCTGCTTTGTTCTTTAACATCAGCAGGAGTCATTCGCGTTCCCCACGTAGATTTCCAGAAAGTTACCCAAGCAATAGGCATTTGCCAGAGCAAAACAATTTCATAATAAACACAGAACCAAATGCCGTAAATCCAAGTTGTGCTTTTACGTAAAAGTAACTGCATAATACTCATAAGCCCAGCCATCAAAACCATACCTAATATAAATGTAGTTGGAAAAACTCTATGGATGATGGGAATATAAACTAAGTTATATAAAACAATCAGAGGTGCTACTAAGGGCACTAAAACACCCATATAAAAAGATAGCGACATAAATGGCTCCTTTTTCCACATAAACCCTGTGGCAATCAAAGATTCTCTAAGCCAAGAACGCTTCCAACGCATTTGTTGTTTTAAAAAAACACTATAGGTATTAGGTACTATTGTATAGCAAACAGCTGTATCCTGATAGCCGGTACGATTATAGCGCAAAATAAAATTAGTCAAACTGCGATCATCGCCGAAGGTTGCTCTTTGCCCCAAAAATTTCTGTCCCAACCAAGCATCACAATACTTCAAAACCAAATCCTTACGATAGCATGACAATGGACCTGATAGGCAAGTAACTGCGTCAAAAAATCCTTCGGCAGCTTTCATCATCCGAAATGCAATATAGTATCTCACAGACTGCATTTTTGTTAAAGAGTTTGTATAGGTGTTAGCAACATCTGTACGACCACTAACTCCCCCCATTTCCGTATCAACAAAAGGCTGTACTAAATTACGAATGGCAAAAGGTTCAAGAAAACTATCCGAATCAACAAAAACCACCAAATCATGTTTTGCTTTTTTTGTCCCTAATGCCAAACATTCTCGCTTACCCTTATTTACAGGCTGTGGTAAACAGAAAAGCCTGGTTGCTATATCATAGCGTTGCTCTTTTTTTAATCTTTCAATAGTTGCATTAATTTTAGCTACTGAATCATCTGTGGAACAATCATCTACAACAATAACTTCCAGCTTATCCGTTGGATAATCCTGGTTAATACAACCAAGAATTGTTTTCTCTATCCACGTCTCTTCATTAAAGCATGGAATTATGATGGTAACTCCCGGAGTAAAATTTTTATCAATTTTTGCAGGCCTATATAATGAACCAAAAAAATACCTAGTCAATAAAAATGCCGCAGTTATTATGCTATAAGTATAGAGTACTTTATTAAATTTATAGTAAATAATGCTTTCTGTTCTCATAAGCATAATAATTGCTGTAATTATGAAAAGCAATATTGCGGCAATAGCCAGCATATACCGTCCCCGCCGACGATTAAGATATTCAGCCAATGGCTCCTTAAACTCTACACCACAATAATATGCATCTTTTCCCCGGTCCGTAAAAGTTCTTACATATTTGGCTTGGATATTAACCTTCATTTCATAACCTTCCGGCATGCTTCCCGGTGTAATTTCAAATTTCAAATTCATCTGTGAACTTTTTTCCAGTTCCGTGCAAACCTCTGGCGCGCAAGAAAACAAGATACCTGTTCCTGATACATTGCTGGCTCTAGCTGCAAATTCTTTTTTTAGCCCATCAGCATCAATATAAGTACCCTCAATAGGATAATCAACCATATGGCGTACTCCGTTGCCATAACTTTTAATTATCTCCTCATAGCTTATATTACTAGTATTATAAATTCTGTCACGCCGATCTATATTCGTACGTTTTTTTTCATTATCAATGACCATTGGTAATGAACGTCGATCAGGGGCCCGAACTAGCAATACATCATCTATTTTTTCAGTTGTGGAGTTTACCGTTATTTTTTTCGAATCTTCCACAATAGTTACTTCCTTCTAAACATTTTTATTCCACACGATTGCTTTCCAATGCTAAGGACTTTTTAGGACTTGCTTGGTCATAGCCTTCCACCAAATAATCCGATAATTTTGCTGGTATAAATTTACCCGGATCATCATCTGAACGTCTTTCATTAGCAGTCAAAATCGCATCCAAAGCATGTGCTGTATATTGCGCAGAATCACTCATATGCATAACTACTATAGCTCCCTTACGCACTTTGTCCTTTGCATACACTTCATCGCGAATACGGTTGACTAGCTGCTCAGTACTAACAACTTCGTAATCCTCGGTGCTGCCAAACCCCGCTACTATAAATTGGTAGCCATGACTAAATATTACCTCTACACCCATTTTACTAATAGCCAATGTAGGTGGTCGGAAAAATCTCGTCAAAACAGGTTTTCCCTCGTAAGTAACATCGCCCGTAACACTTTCCAAAATTTTATAAGCAGTTTCTGCATCCTTAATGTACTCAGCTTTAGTTTGTATAGGCTTTTGTTTATTGGTTATTTTGTCACGTACAGCCATAGGCTTGTGCAAATAACTATGGCTGCCGATATCATTACCATCTTCGGCGATGGCCCTAAGCAAGTTAGGATTGTCTTGCACATTATGAGTTAATATGAAAAATGTGGCATGTGCTTTATGTTTGCGCAAAACATAAAGCAATTGATTTATTGATGCGTCTGAACCCCAATCATCAAAAGTGAAAAAGACTACCGGCCGTTTTGTATGAATAAGGCCCGTCATATCAAACCGCCGTACAGAAGGTTCAGAAAATCCAATAATTCTGTCCCCTTCGTTAACCCATTTAAACCCAATATAACGCTTACTCATAGAGCTTAGTACTCCGCCATCTTTTTTTAAATAATCTTCACCCGCTTCAGGCCTAAGGTTTTGCGGAACAGCTTCCTCCGGAACAGGGAAATTATACAAATGCTCCCTATCATTTAAAATAGACCCCACCGTTGTAATAGCATAAGCTGAATCATTATTAGGATTAATCCCTCAAATATCGTTATAGGAGTTATAAGCCACATTGGCAATTTTAGCATGCTTAACTGCTAGAAGCATCTTAGCCGCTAAACTGCTATCAGTATAATAATCCATACGTATATGTACAATCCATCCTCTGCCTAGAGCAATAATTCCTTTATTGAAAAGCTTTGGAAGTACTTGTTCAACAGCTGTAGCGTCCTTATCTCTGGTTTGCACTACATTAACACGATAACCTATTAATAAGCATCCTTGGTCAGCAATAGCACGTTTTGTCTCCTCTGAGACAGCACCTGAACTTTGCTTGACCAAATTAGTTTTTACACCATAAGATTCTAACAAAGTAGTCCGAATAGTGTTTATTTCTTTTACACTATCACCGTAAGTTTTATTGGGTACTGAACGCAAAGCAATAGCCAACTCATTGCCACGACGATGAATTTCGCGAATAACAGTACTTTTATTTTGCAACTCCCTATCAGTCACGAAAAATGTGCCATGCCCACCGATGCTATCTAAAGCATCAAGTACGCTATATGTAGAATCATCATTTTGTAATCCGGTAAAAATAAATGGCACAGAAGGCTCCGTAGTGGCAATCATTTTCAATTCTTCTATACCGCTTCCTTCAGCGGCATAAGCTACAGGCAAAGCAAATACTTCTTCCACCTTTGTTAATAAAGAATAAAGCACCTGCTTTATTTCAACCGGCTTTGCCTTTTCCTGAGAGGCCGTGGGAAACTCGCTAACAAATTCCGTAGCAAATTTTTGCAACTGCAGCGCAATACAAATTCGTTCCATAACCTCTACGGCGTTTGGCATCTTCTCCCGCTTAGGCGCTTCCAAAACTCCAGGCTGCTTATCAACAGCAATGCGATCATCTGCCTTGCCTTTTTCCTGTTTAATATCCACCGGTATACCAATTTGTAACGTCAAAATTGAACCCGATGTCAATGTTTGCACAAAGTTATTAGCCGCGGCAACATCTGTAATTTTTTCTTGTGGAATAGTAATACCTGTTGTTACCGCATAACGACTTCCTGTAGCTTTTATGATATTTAACAATGGTAAAGTGTACTTTGTTTTATTTAGCTTGACCAAATCAGGCGCTTTACCCGCCGTAATATCTAGCGCTTTGCGTGCTCTGCATAAATCAGCTAGGACAACTTGAGTTGGCAATTTTTCTGCTTCACTTATACCAACAAATCCATAACTTCCAATCTGATTATTAGAATTTTTTATTTCAGCTGTAATATCAGGATTCAAAATAGCGTTTTGACCTTCCAAAAAGAAGGTTGCTTTAACATTGTATTTTTTCAGCACATCTAATAAACCCTCAAAAGTACCTTTGTCACCCATCCCATCAATAGTTACGGCAATTACTTTTTTCCCTGCTATGCCTTTACTAATTATTTGTGCGGGATTAGGACTTTCTGTTAAGTTTTTTTGAGCTATGGCTATTTCTGCCTTTGCGTCATACTCTTTTGTTAAATCTGTAATGTTTTTATAATTTGTGCCGGTTTTGTGCAGGAAAAAATAACCTAAGCTTATGCCGATTATGCTAACAAGCACAATTACCAATGCACCTATAATAACTTTGTATTTTTTTGTCATGTCCATACCTCCGTGCTAGAGGCTCCAATACCAGAACCCTGCTTTTTGCATAGTTCTTGCGGCAAAAATGCTTTTAACGTCAATCAATACATTTACATCTTCATCACTTTTATAAAACCCAAAAATCTTTTTAGGTGTCAACTTTTTAAACTTACTATGCGCCACCATAAAAGCCACACAGTCAGCATCTTTAACATCTTTAATGTCAACCAAAGCATCTCTGTACCTTTTTTCCAGTCCGCTAACGTCGGCACAATAATCAACTATCTTAACATCCATTTTGTAATCTTCCAAACAGTCAAAAACTTCCAAAGGCTTGGAATTGCGAACATCTTGACAATCTTCTTTAAAAGTACAACCCATGAGATAGACTGTAGAACCCTTAATCCTTTTGCCTGCTAATATCATTTCCTTTATGATTGCTTCGACCACGTAACGAGGCATTCCGTCATTGACCTTGCGACCTGCAGAAATAATTTGCGAATGATAGCCCAACAGTTCAGCCTTGTAAATAAAGTAATAGGGATCAACGCCAATACAATGCCCTCCAACTAACCCAGGATAAAATCTCAAGGCATTCCACTTAGTATTCATTGCCTCTATTACTTCGGCTGTGTTAATTTTCATTTCGTTGAAAACGATAGCCAGCTCATTCATAAAGGCTATATTGATATCACGTTGCGCATTCTCTACAAGTTTTGCGGCCTCTGCAACTTTAATGCTAGAAGCTCTATGCACTCCCGCTGTAATGATCATGCCATAAACTTGTGCAACTGTATTCAGGGTTTCTTCATCCATACCGGAAACAATCTTGGTAATATTCGCCAACCGATGGATTTTATCCCCAGGATTGATTCTTTCCGGTGAGTACGCTACTTTAAAGTCTATGCCGCATTTTAAACCTGATTCTTTTTCTAATATTGGTACACAGACATCTTCGGTTACACCCGGATAAACAGTGGACTCAAAACATACAATAATGCCCCTGCTCATTTGTTGTCCAACAATCCTGCAAGCACTTATAACCGGTTCCAGATTAGGCGTTTTATCTCCGTTAATCGGTGTAGGTACCGCTACTATTATAAAACTTGCCCCCTTCAATCTTGTTGCGTCATAAGTGAATTCAATACTAGTTTTCTTGACAGCTTCGTTTCCTAGTTCTTCTGTAGGGTCAATGCCTTTTTTATAAAGGGCAATTTTTTCCATGTTAGAATCAAACCCAATGACCTTGGCATGCTCAGCAAAAGCCACTGCCAATGGAAGACCTACATAACCCAACCCTACAACAGCAATATAATCTTTTCGCAAGCTAATCCAATTATACAAATCCATAATTAACGCCCCATTCTCTCAATTAGAAATAATAGGAAACCTGCCCCCACAAAGTACTGCCCGTCTCATCACTAAGCAAATTACGCAAACGATAATACTCAAGTCCTGCTACTACATTAGGATTAAGAGTATAGTAGAAGAATAATCCGAAACCTTTAAACCCATCCAACCGCCCTGCTAATCCATTCATAGTGTGTGTAACATAGGTACCCATTGGTTGACGATAATATTTGGCTTGAAATTCGTATGTTCCTTTTTCCCAAGTTTTTAGTTTGCCATAAGCAAACGTTCCCACGTATCCATCTTTATTACCGTCAGTATCAGCGAGATTAGAATGCAAGTATATAGCACCTAACCGGAAATTATCAAAGTAATAATTTGCACTTGCATGAGCAATTGTTCGGCTGGCACTGTTCCACTTATCATCACCAAACTGATGAACACCTGCCTCCATATCATAGTCATAACTCTTGTATCTAGCTGTGGCGCCATAAGTTTCAGCATTTCCATCTGTTTGACCGGCTACAAAAGTATATTTAATAGGATTTCCTACCGAAGCACTAATGCCCTTAAAACTTGTATCGTAAATATTGCCTTCCGCAATATTGTACCCAAAACGACCAATATCTAAAGTAGTTGCTCCTGTCAAACCATGCAAATAATATCTGTCAAAGTTAAACCAATCTGTATTTCCATGATTATTATTCAAGAAATATTTATCTGCTTCGAGCATACCTCGCAAAGACCAATCATCATTTATTCTAGCTGTACCGTATAGTCTCACACGAAGGCGGCTCTGTCTGTACCCATCTATAGCCGATCCCGAGTTATCAGAGTAACTAAATCTAGCTTCTCCTGACAAAGAATATTTAGCGTCTTCAGCTAGCTTATCTGCGTCTGCTTCAGTAGAGGTTTTATAAGAATTTGCAACATAACTTGCGCCCATGCCCAAATCTCTCAGTTCCTTATCAAACTCCACTTTCAAGGCATCCAATTTAACTACATCATTATCATAGCTGCCGGTATTCATACTATTTTTAGTCGCAACCTCTGTTGGTTGCTGTGTTTGAATGATACTTTGCAAATCTTTTTCCGCTGCTGCTTTTTTTGCCTGCAATTGAGCCATACTTCCCTGATAGCTTTGCCTTAGAGAATTTATCTCTGCCATGCGCCTTGCAACAGTTTGAAATTCTTCTGCAGTTACCTTATACCCTTGCTCCAGCTTTGGCTGCTTAGCAGCAGAAATATTACTAATTGCTTTTGCCTTCCGCTCCATTTCCAGCAAATAACGGTTATATTTTTCTTCGCAAGCAGCATATTCAACGTTCAGAGCTTCATAACGTCCTGAAACCTTACCAAGTTCATATACAGCATCACTAAGCACTTTGGCTTTTGTCGTTACAACCGAACTGTCTCCCACTAATTCGTAGCTATTAGATGCTACGCCTTTATCATTTATATTATGCATAGCCTTAGCTACTAAAAGTGCCATATCCCTACGAGTAAACTTTGCTCTTTCTGCATCATCAACCCCCGTTGGTAATGTTACAATGCCATCATTTGCTAACTCTTGTACACTTTCATAGGCCCAACTAGGCACAGCCTTGTCTGCCGTATAACCTATTTGCGTAGGTACGGCAGATAAAAACATTAGTATTGACATTTTCATCAAATTTCTTTTATTCATAGGTTTTCTCTCTCTTTGCTCACAGTACTTTGTCTATACCATAATTAATACTATTTACGTCTCAGTATTAATTTTATACTTATATACAATAT
>JAAYAE010000225.1 GCA_012719555.1 Acholeplasmataceae bacterium
CATCTGTACTGCTTAACATTTTTCTTAAATCAGAAATTTCTTGTCTTAGTTGTCCCATTTTACTACCTGCAACTTTACTGATAAAATCCTTTTCCGCCATTTTTGCACCCTCCCCCAACAACAATTTTTCTAACTTAATTATAATAAATATAAAGACAAATAGCAATCTCTTTGCATATGAAATAAGAGCCTATCCACTCAAAGCAGATAGGCTCTTATTATTTTAGCGACGAGCTTGAGCCCGTTCTACGGTTTTCAAGCGTGCTTTAGCGCAACGCAGTCTTTTAGCTGCTGCAACAATATCAGTAGTTGGTTCCAAATTAGCCAACTTTTTTTGCGCAGCTTCAACACGATGTTGATTTTTTTCCACATCAATATCGGCTGCATCTTCTGCATCAACACTTAAAATAGTAACTTTATTATTACCAACTTCCATAAAGCCGCCTTCAACATAAACAAAGTGCAAAGCACCTGTTTCATCTTGGTATTTTAGCGGACCTTCCGTTAGTGTGGCAATCAGCGGAGCATGGTTAGCCAATATACCGACGCCACCAATGACCGTTTCGGCCAAAACATAAGAAACATCCTGGCGCACCAACAAAGATTTATCAGGAGTTATTACTTCCAATTGCATTAACTTTGCCATGCAATCACTCCGCCTTCATATTATTTGCCTTGGCTATAGCATCATCAATGGTACCAACCATGTAGAATGCCCCTTCCGGCAAATCATCGTGTTTACCATCAAGTATTTCTTTGAAACCACGAATGGTTTCAGCTAGCGGAACATATTGGCCTGGTGTGCCGGTGAATTGTTCAGCAACAAAGAAAGCTTGACTCAAGAATTTTTGGATTTTACGAGCGCGGGCAACGGTAATTTTATCATCCTCGCCCAGTTCTTCCATACCTAGTATAGCGATAATGTCCTGCAATTCTTTATATCTTTGCAATATGGCTTGTACGCCACGAGCAACCTCATAATGCTCTTGGCCTATTACCAAGGGATCTAGGATACGACTGGTAGAGTCCAAAGGATCAACTGCAGGATAAATACCTAGTTCTGCTATTTGACGCGACAAAACTGTTGTTGCATCCAAATGGGCAAATGTTCCTGCAGGAGCTGGATCTGTTAAGTCATCAGCGGGAACATATACTGCTTGTACAGATGTTATTGAACCTGTAGTGGTAGATGTAATACGCTCTTGCAATGCTCCGATATCATTAGCCAAAGTCGGTTGATAACCAACTGCAGAAGGCATACGGCCAAGCAAAGCAGATACTTCAGAACCTGCCTGAATGAAACGGAAAATGTTATCAATAAACAATAATACGTCTTGTCCTGCCACATCGCGGAAATATTCAGCCATAGTAAGGCCAGTTAGACCTACACGCATACGAGCTCCTGGCGGTTCATTCATCTGACCATAAACAAGAGCTGTTTTACTGATAACGCCGGACTCTTTCATTTCTCCCCACAAATCATTGCCCTCACGTGTACGTTCACCTACACCGGCGAATACAGAATAGCCACCATGAGCTGTTGCAATATTATGGATAAGCTCCATAATGATAACTGTTTTACCAACGCCGGCACCACCAAATAGGCCTACCTTACCACCTAAGGAATAAGGAGCTATTAAATCTACAACTTTAATACCAGTCTCAAGAATTTGGGTATTTGTTGCTTGTTGGTCAAAGCTTGGAGCCGGTCTATGAATAGGCCAGTAAGCAGCCGCCTCAACCGGTTTATCATCATGATCAACTGTTTCACCCAATACATTAAAAATTCTACCAAGAGTACCTTCGCCAACCGGAACACTAATAGGTGCACCTGTGTCAATGGCATCCATACCACGTACAAGGCCATCAGTGGTGCTCATTGCAACAGTACGAACAACGTTATCGCCAATATGTTGCATTACTTCAGCAGTCAAATGGATTCTAATTCCATCGCCTACTTCACCATCGATCTTAATTGCGTTATAAATAGTTGGAAGGCATTTTGGTGGGAATTTGATGTCGATAACAGGACCTACAACTTGAACTACTTTACCGATATTCAATGTTTTCCCTCCCATTTAATTTACTGTAGAGCCTCAGCTCCACCCACTATTTCATTAATCTCATTTGTAATACCTGCCTGCCGTGCTTTATTGTAGGAAACTTCCAACTTATGTAATAAGTCATTGGCATTCTCAGTTGCAGAAGACATTGCTGTCATTCTTGCGCCCAATTCACTAGCAGCAGCTTGCATAATAGAATCATAGGTTAAAGTTCTCACATAATAAGGAACTAAGTATTTCAAAGTTTCTTCAGCTTTTGGTTCAAAAATAACATCACTCGTATTATCATCACCATTAAGTTCTACTGTATCATCGGCATAGGTATTTACCTCTGGTTGAAATACAGGCGGCTTAACAGGAAGCAAACGCTTGGTAACCGGTGTGAAAGATAGCGCCGACTTAAATTGCGTATAAACAAGAAATACCTCGTCCACGGCCCCTGAAACAAAAAGCTCTTCAGCCACATGCGCAACTTCATCAGCATCATTATAGCTAGGTTTATCAGAAAATCCAAAGAATGACTGATAAATAGAAAATCCTCTGCGTCTAAAAAAGTCTTTTGCTTTACGACCGACTGTAATCAAAATATAGCTATCTTTATCCATCAGCTCTACAACTGCATGTTTGAGCAAGTTAGCATTATATGCACCTGCCAGCCCCTTATCCGAGCTGACGATTATATACGCAACCTTTTTTACCGGCCTTTCACTTAAAAGGGGATGCTCATCCATATTAAGTTTATCCATCATTTTTTTGTCACTAACAGCGGTCATCAAAAGTTCTTTGATTTTACCGGCAAAAGGACGGCTAGAAGCGGCTTTTTCCTGCGCACGGCGTAACCTAGCAGCTGCAACCATTTTCATAGCTTTTGTTATTTGCTGGATATTCTTAACACTTTTTATATGCCTGTGTATCTCGCGTGGAGTTGCCATCAATCATCACTCCTTTACGCTGGAGGTGGCAAAGGTTTCTTTGAAAGTTTTGATAGCTTTTGCCAAAGCAGCCTTAGTGTCATCCGTAATTTTCTTTTCAGTGCGGATTGAGTCACCAATTTCCGGAGCATTAGCAGCCATATAAGCCAAAAATTCCTTTTCAAATTTTGTAATATCTACAACTGGAATATCATCACAATAGCCATTAGTAGCAGCAAAAAGAATCATAACCTGCTTTTCTACTGTAAGCGGTACATATTGACCTTGTTTTAAAACTTCAGTCATACGCGCACCACGATCTAGTTGTGCTTTTGTTGCTTTATCCAAGTCAGAACCAAATTGGGCAAAAGCTGCTAACTCACGGAACTGTGCTAAATCTAGGCGAAGGGTTCCGGCAACAGATTTCATTGCCTTGATTTGCGCCGCACCACCTACACGGGATACGGATAACCCGACATTAATAGCAGGGCGAATACCGGAATAGAACAATTCACTTTCCAGATAAATCTGTCCGTCCGTAATAGAAATTACGTTAGTAGGAATGTAGCCCCCAACGTCTCCTGCAAGGGTTTCAATAATAGGCAAAGCAGTAATAGAACCACCGCCTGCTTCTTTATTACGTCTTGCCGCGCGTTCCAGCAATCTGGAATGTAAATAGAAAACATCACCGGGGTAAGCTTCGCGGCCTGGTGGACGACGAAGCAAAAGACTCATTGCACGGTAAGCTACAGCATGTTTAGACAAATCGTCATATATAACAAGTACATCTTTGTCTTGATCCATGAAGTATTCACCAATAGTAACGCCTGTATAGGGAGCCAAGTACTGCAAAGGAGCAGAGTCAGCTGCTGTTGCCGCTACAATAATAGTGTAATCTAAAGCACCATGTTTTTCTAAAATACGAGCAATACGGGCAACTGTAGAAGCTTTCTGTCCAATTGCTACATAAATACAAATAACGCCCAAACCTTTTTGGTTAATAATGGTATCAATACCTACAGCGGTTTTACCTGTACCACGGTCACCTATGATAAGTTCACGCTGTCCACGGCCAATTGGGACTAAGGCATCAATAGCCTTAATACCTGTCTGTAGAGGAACATCAACCGGTTGGCGATCAGCAATACCGGGAGCCGCTGATTCAATGGAGCGAACCTCTTTAGTTACTATATCGCCTTTACCGTCAATTGCAATACCAAGGGCGCTGACAATACGGCCAAGCATAGCTTCACCAACCGGTACTTCCATAATGCGACCGGTACGACGAACTACGTCCCCTTGTTTAATTTTAGTTTCTCCGCCCATTAGCACTATGCCAACTTCTTCAGGGCGCAGGTTTTGCACCATACCGGTTACACCGCCTGGTAACTCAACTAACTCGCCGGACATAGCACCGCGCATACCTGTTACAGTTGCAATGCCATCGCCGACTTTTTCAACAACGCCAACTTCCTCTAAATCAACATCTATTTTGTAATCCTTGACAGTTTTAGTTAGAGCTTCGGCAATACCGGCAGGTCTATCAAGGGATTCACCATCCATTTGCACCTTGCCCATTTGCGCGCCGACTTTTTCCAGTTGACGTTTAACGCTCGCATCAAATACTTTGTCGCCTATTTTCACAATGATGCCGCCGATAATAGCGGGTTCGACATTTTGTCGGATACAAACATTGCGGCCAATCTTTCCGGATAGGATTACGGAAACAGACTCATATTCAGATACAGTAAGCTCAGTAGCTGTTGTTACAAGCACGGGAATAACTTCTTCATCTTTGCAAAAAGCTAAATCCTTTGCTGCAAATTCAAAGGTTTCAATGCTTTGTTTAATTAAAGCAATATTCTCCTTGGTTTCCATACTGTATCAATCACCTCCGTATTCACCCACAGCTTAATAACTATGGGAAAGTTCAAGTTTTGAAACTATTTTATTCTTTACTCCCATTTATTAATTATGCAAATATTAGCGGTTCCCCAAAACTTTGTCTGTTGCTTCTGCAACCAACTTTTGATCTTCAGCAGAGTTTAGCTTCTGATTCGCAACTTTACTAGCAATTTGCGTACTCAAAGCGATAACCTGAGTCCTAATATCCACTAAAGCTTGCTTCTTATCCTGCTCAATACGTTCTTTAGCGGTCGCCATCATAGCGTCTTTTTCTGCACGAGCTTGTTCCATGAACTCGTCATGCAAATTCTGCGCAACTTTGTTCGCTTTATCTACGATTTCAGTTGCTTCTTGACGAGCATTAGCCATCTGTTCGACATACTGTGCCTTTAAGGCTTCAGCATCAAGTCGGGTTTGCTCTGCAGAATCAAGGTCGTTAATTATGCGATTGCGACGATCATCCATAGCCTTTATTAAAGGCTTATATGCAAATTTCGCGAGTACCCACAAAAGAACAATAAAATTCAGGATTTGTGCAATAAGTGTTGCGTTTATGTCAGTCATTTATAGCACTCTTCCTTTCTCTCTCATCTTCTAGACACTCAGAAATTATTTCACAAAAGGATTAGCGAACACTAGTACGATAGCGATAACTGCGGCAATAATAGGAATAGACTCAACCAAGCCGATAGCGATAAGCATGTTAACCTGGTAGTTACCTGCTTGTTCAGGTTGACGAGCCATACAATCCAAAGCTTTGGTAGCAACAGCAGAGTCTCCATTAGTAGCACCACGAACAGCTCCTACACAAATTATGGCGGCTGAGATTACAGAAACAGAAACAATAATAGCATTTTCAGTCATTTTAAATTACATCCTTTCGATTTTAAAAATTGTTTTTTTGATTTTCA
>JAAYAE010000226.1 GCA_012719555.1 Acholeplasmataceae bacterium
AATTATGAGCGATTTTGCATTGGTTATGTTAGCAATATCATTGGCTATGGATGCTTTTGCCGTATCTGTCTGTGGTGGATTAGCTTTACCTAGTGATAAGCGGACAAAAGGTGGGCTAATTTTCGGTACCTGGTTTGGTGGATTTCAAGCAATTATGCCTTTACTGGGATATTATGCAGGCTCTCATTTTGAAAGGTTTATTACTAATTACGATCATTGGATTGCCTTTGGCCTTTTGAGTTATATTGGCATTAGCATGATTTTAGAAAGCAAAAAAGCATGCGTTTGTAAATATGATATTATGGATAACAAGAAAATGTTGACTCTGGCAGTAGCTACAAGTATTGACGCTTTAGCAGTGGGTGTTAGTTTGGTTATCTTACATGTAAACATAATCAAAGCAGCCATCGTTATAGGCTTGCTGACATTTTTAATTTCATTTCTTGGGTGCACCTGCGGCAGCAAGGTTGGTGAGTGGGGCCGGGAAAAGTCGGAAATCGCCGGAGGAATTGTTCTCATAGGCTTGGGGTGTAAAATTTTGGCGGAACATTTGGGATTTATCTAATGTAACATTTAAATGCTTTTATTATTGTTAATTCGACATTTTCTTGATTTGCCGCGCCTGTGTATATAAGGAGAAAGCTTATGCGTTGGATAATGCATGTTGATATGGATGCTTTTTTTGCATCTGTAGAGCAACTTGATAACCCAGAGTACAGAGGAAAGCCATTAATAGTTGGTGGAAGGGCACATAGAGGTGTTGTGTCTACTTGTTCTTATGAGGCACGTAAATATGGTGTACATTCCGCCATGCCTATAGCGCAAGCACAACGTCTTTGTCCCTGTTGTATCTTTGTGTCTGGGCGCATGTGGCGTTATGTAGAAGTGTCGCAACAAATAATGAAAATATTTTCCGAATTTTCTCCATGTGTAGAACCATTATCAATAGATGAAGCTTTTTTGGATTTGTCAGGAATGGAGCATTTGGTGGGCGATATAACGGCTCTTGGTCCAAAGATTAAAACTCGGATTAAAGAAGCAACAGGACTTACTGCTTCTGTGGGCTTGGCTCCAAATAAATTTTTAGCTAAACTTGGTTCGGATTTACGCAAGCCTGATGGTTTGGTTATTATTAAACCGGAAGAAGCCCGGAATTTTATCGCACCTCTACCGGTAAATAAAATTTTTGGTATTGGTAAGAAAGCCAATGAGGAATTAAATAAAATAGGTATTTTCACTATTGGACAATTAGCTGTCTGCGATAAAATTTATTTGAAAAATATTTTGGGCAATAATACCACACTTGTGCAAAATTTAGCGCTTGGTATAGATGATCGACAAGTGGAAAATAGTCGAGAACCTAAATCTATCGGTAGAGAAACAACTTACGGAGACGACTTACTTACACAAAAAGAGTATCATGATGCTCTTTGGAATTTAAGCCAACAGGTAGGGTGGCGTGTTCGTAATAGCGGATTAGTAGGTCATACAGTAACATTAAAGGTGAAGTACCGCAGTTTTAAAAGTGTTACACGTAGTGTTACTGCCGAAACCCCGGTTAGTCTGGATGAAGACATTTTTGCGTTAGTGGAAAAACTTGTTGCGCAAGTAAAATGGGCAGAGCCGGTGAGGCTTTTGGGTGTAACTGTTAGTAAATTTGCGACAGCTGGAGAGCTAGTTCTGGATTTTGCCCATGATGAAAAACGAGAAAAGCGGAATGCAACTTTAGACGCTTTAAAAAATAAATTTGGTGAACAGATTATTAAACGAGGGAAATGAAAATCCTTTTAGGTTTTTGGCCTAAAAGGATTTTCGTTATTTATGAGTTTTTATAACCAACGGCAAGCCAAAGGCTTTATTAAACCAGCGTAGCTGCTGTTTAAGTTGGTGCAGTTCAATTGTTGGAATTACTGCGGCCGTCAGATTAAGTACGGCAGTTTTTTTGGAAATAGTGGCGGAGAGCTCGCTTATTTGATTGGTCTGAGAATAATCTAAGCTTTCATCTAGGGCCAGAAGCAAGGCTGCTATTCCCAGCCTTTTTAAATCCACTTCTGTTAACAATTCTTTATATTGCTTATTGCGCAAATAACTGCGAGAAATACCATTGTGCCAGCCTGCTATAATTGCGGTAAGCACTTGTTCCTTGTGCGTTAGGCCAAAAAGTTTGGCATTTTCAATCATATAGGCACTATGCCTAGCATGACTATAGTAGTTAATAGTAATGCCGATATCATGTAGTAATGCTGCAGTTTGCAAGAGTTGCCGCCAGCGGTCGTTTAATTTATGTAAAGGTTTCCATGAGTCATACATGGCTAGAGCTAGGTTTGTTACATGCCTACTGTGCTCACTGTCGGGAGTGTACAATTTAGAGGCATTTGCACAACTGTCAGCCAAAATATCTTCTGTAATAAGTGGTTGTTTATTTTTGGGTGCATAATAAGATAAAAACATACCTTCACGTAGCCCACAACCGGATATAATCATTTTTTTTGCTTTACTAAAGTCAGCTAATGCTTTTATAATAGCGGCACCTGCGATAATAATATCGGCACGTTCGCTGGAAAGTCCGGGCAGTTGTTTGCGTTCAGCGACTGAAGTAGTTAAAAGTTGTTTAAAGGTATTTTTGAAATTCTGAATAGCAAATTGGTAGTTGTGAATCTTGGACGTAAAATATTTTACTCGTTTTTGTTCTACTTTGCCAACGGTACGAGCTGTACCGCCGACTCCTACAAGTGGTAATCCGGTCGCCTTTATCCACGGCACTAAATTTAATTGAGCAGCAATAGCCTTACGCATTTTTGTGTAAGTAGCGGGAGTAATTTTGTTTTTACTGCTAAAGGTTGCTGTCAAATTTACGCAACCAATGGGCAGACTAATAGAATTAACCATTTTACGATTTTGCACTAAAATAATCTCTGTAGAGCCGCCGCCTAGGTCAAAAATAATAGCATCTTTTATATCCAAGGTGTTAATAACGCCTAAATAACTCATGTAAGCTTCAGCCTTGCCAGAAATTATTTCTAACGTAATTCCAGTAGCTTCTTTTACTTTAAGCACTAAAGCTTTGCCGTTGGGTGCATTGCGAATAGCAGCTGTAGCTACTGCAATAATCTTGTTGGCATGAAACAATTCACACATAGAAGCAAAGCTATTCATACACTCAAGGGTATCGGTGAAAGCTGTTTCAGTAAGCTCTCCATTTGTATTTATCTTTTGGCTTAGTCTGAGAGTTTCTTTCTGATTATAGACCATGTTATAAGCGCCTGACTTGTACATTTGTGTAATAACAAGACGCGCAGAGTTTGACCCAATATCAATAATTGCTATTCGTTGCATAATTTCACCTATTCTCAAATATTCATACTTTATATATTACCCATTTAT
>JAAYAE010000227.1 GCA_012719555.1 Acholeplasmataceae bacterium
GACGATAGCCGACGCCTATTTCAGTTATAATATATCTTGGTTGTGCAGGGTCTTCCTTGAGTTTTCGCCTAAGATTGCCCATACAGACTCTTAATGATTGAGTATCATCAGCAATCATACTGCCCCAAATACTTTCAATAATGAACTTGTGTGTAAGAACTTTACCTTGGTGTTTTATGAGTAGGGCTAAAACTTTATATTCATTGGGGGTAAGGTGGATTTCTTCAGTGGCAAGCCATACTCTACGCTTATTGGCATCAACTGTTAAATCACCTATTTTAAATGTAGATTCCTGTTGTATTTCCGAAGAACCTAAAATTGATTGCCTGCGTAATATAACGCGTATGCGTGCGAGCAGCTCAGAAACACTAAAAGGTTTTGTTAAATAATCGTCAGCACCGGCATCGAGAGCTTCTACTTTTTCTCTATCGTGTCCCCTGGCTGATACAATTAAAATGGGGATTTGGGATACTTTTCGTAATTGTTTAATAACATCTACTCCATCTATATCAGGTAACCCAAGGTCTAAAATCAATATATCAGGATTGCAAGAGGTGGTAAGCATTAGAGTATTTGTTCCGCAATCGGCTTCAATACATTTATAACCTTGTGTTTCTAATGAAACTTTTAGGAAACTGCGGATAGATTTTTCATCATCAGCGACTAAGACTAATGGTTGCATCATTAGGATCCTCCTTTGCAGGCAAGCAAAAACGTACGACGGTGCCATGGGGTTCTCTATTATGTATATCTATTTTTCCACCGTTGGCTTCAATGATTGATTTGCATAATGAAAGGCCTAATCCGGTTCCATGCCTAGTACCATACACTTTGGTATGTTGAGAATAAAACCGTTCAAACATGTGTGGTAGGTCAGTCTCTGAAATTCCCGGTCCATTGTCGCTTACTTCAAAAATAATTTCATTTTCAATTTTATTTACTGATACGCTAATCTCAGTACCCTCGGGAGTGTAATTGATGGCGTTGCCCAAAAGGTTTACTAAAACTTGTGTTATTAATACACCATCAACTTTGAGCAATATAATATCTGCAGGCATTTTAGCAGTAATTATATGTTTGTTTGTGGGCTTTTTCACATGGCTTATGGCCTCTGCAATAATTTCTTCGGCTGCTTCCTGTTCTAGGTTTAGGGCTATTTTACCCTCATCAATGCGTGTCATGTTTAAGATGTTTTCAACCATCTCATTTAGCCAACTGGCATCATTGTAAATATTGTGCAAGAACTCCTTCTTAATGTCGTCACTTACCGTAGCAAAATTATATATAATAGTACTCGCCGAGCCCATAATGCTTGTTAAAGGAGTGCGTAGGTCATGAGATATAGCCCTTAGCATATCAGTTCGTAACCGTTCGCGTTGTACTTGTATTTGGGTTTCTTCTTGTTTTTCATAAAGCCTTTCTCGTTCTAAAACCACAGCAATCTGTGGAGCAATAGTATCAAGAAATTTCATTTGTAAGGGCGTTAAAACCAAGGATTTGGTAAGACCAATGCCAATAACTCCCAAAACGCCACCTTGTCCTATAACTGGAAGATAATAGGCTTTACTTTTAGGGAATAGTGTTGTACCATGTCCGCAGCAATTTGCCGAATGATAGGTTTCATAACAAGCAAGGCGTTCTTTATCATCACCGAAAAAATCGCTGCCTTCTACATATCTGTTTTGTGCTTGTCCTGAATTATCAAAAAATTGCACTAAAACATCGGCAGAAAACTGTTTTGCAAGTTCTTCAGCAGAAACTTTAGCTAGTGATTCGCTGCTTTTAACTCCTAATAATTTTCTTTCAATTTGGTACAAGGATTTGAACCTTTGTTCTCGCTCTTCTGCTAAAGAAGTTTGTGACTTTAACCTTATAGTTAACGTGCTGATGAAAGAACCGACGATAAACATTATGAGGAAGGTTACGGGGTAACCTGGATTATAGACTTGCAATGTAAAATAAGGTTCTGTAAAGAAAAAATTGTAAAATAATACACCGCAAACTGCTGCTAAAAAACTATAAAAGTAACTGCTTACCAAATAGGAAAATACTATAATGCCCATAAGATAAACCATAACAATATCAGACTCGAGTGATCCGTTTCGTTTAAAAAAAATAGAAATACCTGTACAGAGAGCTAGCA
>JAAYAE010000228.1 GCA_012719555.1 Acholeplasmataceae bacterium
AAAAGATACCGTTGAGGTATCTTTTTTTTTACTTAAAGCTTGATTATAAATTTCCCGGTAATCTAGTAACCATGTTATTTTTACAAAAGCCAAATTATTTTCATGTTTGTGTTATAATAAATCATAAGTAAATTGTTACATTATTTTATAAAGAAGGCATGAGGAGGAACACAATGAAAAAGTATGTTTTAATTATAACGGCTTTATGCTTAGTGGCATGGACAACGATAGCTTTTGCTGCCACTGCTGCTCCGCTTGACTTGTATCCTTCTACTTTTGATCTGATAACAGGGTGGATGGAAATAAGATTGTTTTTATTAGGTGTAGTTCTTTTAGCCATTGAGGTTTTTATTCCAGGATTTGGTATTTTTGGAATAGGCGGTATTTGTTGCATATTAGGTAGTTTTTACCTTGCTTTAGGTGGTAACAAGCCTGCTCTATATTGGCTGACAGGTGGTTTGATAGTTGTTTTAGCAGCTTTTGCTGTGCTGATTAAGTATTTACCCAATAATCCAGCGTGGAATTTACTGGTACTAAAAAATCGGCAGGAAAACAAGCATGGCTACAGTAGTACACCTGACTTAGGTAATTATATTGGTAAAAAAGGAACCTCAATTAGTATGCTAAGGCCAAGTGGTACTGTTCTAATTGATGAAGAACGTGTGGATGTAGTTGCAGATGGAGAGTTTATTGCAAGTGGAGAGAGTATTGTTGTTTTCAAAGTAGTAGGAAATAAAATTTTTGTGAAAAAGGAGAAGTGATTATGAATATTTTAGGAATTGATGTTTTAGGTAGTGGCTTTGTTATTATCCTAGCCATAGTAGCGATTTCGTTGTTTTTCAATTTTGTGCCTATAGGGTTATGGATTTCTGCCATGGCGGCAGGCGTAGATGTAAATATCTTAAATTTAGTAGGTATGAGGCTGCGGCGTGTACCGGCGTCTAAGATTGTCTTGCCCTTGGTTAAAGCCAACAAGGCAGGTTTAGTCGTTAATGCCAATCAACTAGAGGCACATTATTTAGCAGGCGGTGATGTTGATAAGGTAATTGATGCTTTAATTGCTGCCCATCGTGCGGAAATTCCTCTAACATTTGAGCGGGCTTGTGCTATTGATTTAGCAGGCCGAAATGTTTTGGAGGCAGTACAGATGAGTGTTAATCCGGAAGTTATTGAAACACCAATCGTTTCTGCCGTTGCTAAAAATGGTATAGAATTAAAAGTAAAGGCCCGTGTAACTGTACGTGCCAATATTGACCGTTTAGTTGGTGGTGCAGGTGAACAAACTATTATTGCCCGTGTAGGCGAGGGTATTGTTACTAGCGTTGGTTCTGCGGCAAATCACAGTGAAGTATTAGAAAATCCCGACCATATTTCCAAGACAGTTTTAGAAAAAGGGCTGGATGCAGGAACTGCTTTCGAGATATTGTCTATTGATATTGCCGATGTTGACGTAGGTAGAAATATTGGTGCAGAACTTATGACTGATCAAGCTGAAGCTGATAAACGCATTGCTCAGGCGCGTGCTGAAGAAAGAAGAGCTATGGCAGTTGCTAGAGAACAAGAGATGAAAGCCTATACTCAGGAAATGCAAGCTAAAGTTGTGGAAGCACAAGCTGCAGTACCAATTGCACTTGCAGCAGCTTTAGAAGCAGGACGTATTGGTGTTATGGATTATTATCGTATGAATAATATTGTTGCTGATACGCAAATGCGTAATATGATAGGTGAGGCAGGCCCTGAGGGCGGAAAAACAGAACCTTTAAAATAAAAGAAATTGGGGGAGTAAATTATGAGAATATTACCTATTTTTATAATATGGGCTTTTGTGTTCTTTTTACTTCCCAAATTACTGGGAAGTAAAAAACGGCCACGGCAAGAGGATATACAAAACGGACACAACCCAGCTACAGAAAATGATGGGCTTTCTCGTACAAATAAAGAGTTTTGGCGCAATTGGGGAAGAGAAGAGGCTCCAATGCAGGCAGAAAAAATGATCTCGGAAGATATGAAATCAGAACCAATGCCTTCTACTATGGTAAAGTATGAACAACAAGCGGCACCGGCTGCAAAGGCTAATACCAGTGATTGGGTGGAAAAACCTAATGCCTGGCGTGGAAAAATTTCTCGCGATGCCATTAGGCGTGGTTTGATTATGAAGGAAGTGCTCGGGCAGCCAAGAGCACTAAATCCATACGGTAAGGACGTTTGATGCAGGAGTGATATTGGTGTTAGAAAAAATCGATTTAAAAAAAAGAATGCCTAAAAAGGATTATGCAAATAAATTTGAAGAATTATCGGCAAAAGTGGGAGCACTGCAACGGGATATTAGAGATGCAGGAATTCCGGTTCTTGTGGTTTTTGAAGGATTCAGAGGCACTTTGCGTGGGGAACTGATTAATCAACTTTTATCTGTTATGGATCCCCGCGGTTTCAGGGTATATTCGACCTCTAAGACTACAGAGGTGCAAAGAACAAAACCTTTTTTCACAGCGTTTTGGCAGCAGTTACCCAATAAAGGCACCATTAGTTTATATCACAGAGGATGGTATTTTTTAAAAAACGAACACGATGTAGGCGATCCTGACGAGGCATCTTCTTGGTATGATATAAGTTATGAACAGATTAATGTCTTTGAAAAGGAACTTGCAGAGGAAAATTACTGTATTATTAAAATATTTGCACATATTTCGGTAAAAAAACAGGAAAAGAATTTAAAGAAAATAGATAAGCTATATGGTGATAGTTGGGAAACCTTGGCACCCGGTGGTGTAGAGGGTATAGACTATAAGGCCTATCACAAGGTTTATGAAAAAATGCTAGCAATGACTGATACAACTTATGCACCTTTGCATGTTGTGCCACTGGAGGATATGCGTATTGGTGTTATAGCTGTTTTTAATATTATCATTGACAGTTTTGAGCGGGCCTTGCGCAGTAATAAACACAAGACTGCTGGTAGTTTATCTATAAAAAAAGATTCATCTGTTCCGGATATTTTGAGTACTTTTGATTTGACTAAAACAATAAGTAAAAGTGATTATGCTGAAAAATTAAAAGAATATCAAAAAAAATTGAAAGTTTTACAGTATGAGCTATATAAGAAAAAAATCAGTACGGTAATTGGTTTTGAAGGCTGGGATGCAGGAGGCAAGGGTGGAGTAATTAAAAGGTTTACTTCAGCACTAGATCCTTTAGGCTATGCAGTGAACCCAATCAGTTCCCCTAATGATTGGGAGGCAAGCTTTCATTATTTATGGAGGTTTTGGCAACATATTCCTAATGCAGGAGAAGTGGCAATTTTTGACAGAACTTGGTATGGACGTGTTTTGGTAGAACGAGTTGAGCATTTTGCTAATGTGGATGAATGGCGTCGTGCGTACGGGGAAATTAATGATATGGAAGCCCAATGGGCTAAGCAAGGTATTATTGTACATAAATTTTGGATGCAGATAGACAAAGATGAACAATATAAACGCTTTGAGGCTAGGGAAAAGGATCCCAATAAGACATGGAAAATAACTTCGGAAGATTGGCGTAATCGCGATAAATGGGCGGCTTATGTTGATGCAGTTAATGAAATGTTATATCGCACGGATACCAAGGTTGCACCATGGACGGTTGTAGAAGCAAATTGCAAATATTATGCCAGACTTAAGGTTTTAGAAACAATGATTTCTCGTTATGAGAGTGTATTAAAATAGCATACAAAAAAAGACGACATAATTGTCGTCTTTTTTTGTTGGATGTACTATAATATATAGATGAACCATTTATGGGGAGGGTTTTATGTCTGATTTTGTTCTAAAACAGAAAAATGGTGTCTGGTATGGTGTGTTTCCTCGTCTAGAAGCTCTAAATATTGTTCATGCTTTTACTTGCAGGATGCATGGACAAAGTGAAATTGTCCCAGGGGGGCTTAATATGGCTCTGCATGTTGGTGATAAAACAGATAAGGTATTAGCTAACAGGCAGAAAGTAGCAGAAGCATTAAATTTTAATTTAAATAAAGCCACCACTTGTGCTCAAGTTCATGGTAATCATATAGTTTCTGTAACTGAGAAAAATATGGGAAGCGGTGCAACTGATTTTTCTGACACCATTGGCAATACTGATGGTTTGATTACGAATATGAAGCAAGTTCCATTAATGCTTTTTTATGCTGACTGCGTACCTGTTATACTTGTAGATGTCAAAGGTGATTCTATTGCCATTGTACATGCAGGGTGGCGTGGCTCCATTACTAATATTGCTGCGAAGGCAGTTGACATTATGATAAGTAAATATAAAGCCTCAGCGGAAAATATTGTAGCGGCTATTGGACCATCCATAGGGGCTTGTTGTTATGAAGTTGATGAGACAGTTTGGAATGCTGCTCCTAAATATCATGATTGTTTTATACCTACAACCAAGGGTCACTGGCACTTTAATTTGTGGCAGGTAAACCGCAAACAACTTGAAGAAAATGGTGTTTTGCCTGATAATATTGTGTGTGCTGAAGTTTGTACTTTTGATAATAAAGATTTGTTTTTTTCTTATCGTGCCGAAAATGGTAAAACAGGGCGTTTGGCAGCAATTGTCTACAAAAAATAAAGAGGGATGTTTTGTCTAAAAATAAGAATACAACTTATCTAGGAGGCTTTTTGCTATGCTAGAGGATAATATTAAGGTAGTTCGCGCCCGCATTGGCGAAGCAATTGCGCATCGTAAGGCAAAAAAGGTAACAGGAGATAGCGTAACCATTGTAGCTGTTACAAAGAACCATCCTGCACAGGTGGTAAATGAAGCATTAGCTGCAGGTTTAAATAATATTGGTGAAAATCGCGTGCAAGAGGCCAAGGGAAAAAAGGAAATCCTTACTCCCGGTGGGGTATGGCATTTAATTGGACATTTGCAAACGAATAAGATAAAGCAGGCTGTGGAACTGTTTGATATTATAGAGTCAGTTGACAGTGAAAAAGTTCTTGCTGCAATCAACAAGGAAGCAGGCAAACTTGGTAAAATACAAGATATTTTATTGCAGGTTAATGTTGCCCGCGAAGAACAAAAAAGTGGATTTTTACAGGAAGAGTTTATTGCTATGTTGCCAAAGTTGGCTATTTTTGATAAAGTTCGTGTGAGAGGGTTAATGGTTATCGCACAGGCAACGGATATCCCGGAAGAAACTAAACCGGTTTTTGCGGCAGGCTATGAGGATTTTTTGCTTTTGCAAAAACAAGTAGGTGTTGCGCACTGCGATATTCTTTCTATGGGAATGACGCACGATTATTGGATAGCCGTGGAAGAAGGAGCAAATTCAGTCCGTTTGGGAACAGCATTATTTGGGCTCAGGGACTATTCTATTAAATAAAGGATTGGTGAAATTAATGAAAATTATTGACAAAATTTGCGAAGCTTTGGGGTTATATGGAGACGAGGAAGAAGTAGAAGTAAAACAAGAGCCGGTTAAGGAAGAACCCATGCGCCCAATGTTTGGCACAAAAAGTTGGGAAGATCGGCAAACAAATAGAGTACGCAAAGAGCGTAAGTCTTTTTTTGCTGCGAAAAATTCCGATGATGATAAACTAATTTCTATGCCTTTAGCAAAAACGCAAGTTAAGGTTGTTGTTATAGAACCGATAAATTTTGATGATGCACAAAAAGTTGCAGACTATTTGCGTAAGAATCAACCGGTAGTAGTTAATTTCGAAGATACTGACAGTGACGTAATGAAGCGCATAGTAGATTTTGTTAGCGGCACAATTTATGCCCTTAATGGCAGTATGAAAAAAATTGGCCGTAATATTATGGTCTGTGCTCCACAAAACGTAGATATAGATGCAGGGAATACAGCTTATGGAGATAGGAGTGATTCACCATGGGGAAAATAATAACTACAGGTAAGGTTGCTTTTATTGGGTGTGGAGCTATGGGAGAAGCCATTTTAAAGGGACTTTTAGCTGCCAATATGACGCGAAAAGAAGAAATTAGCGTAAGCTTGCCAACGGCAGCCAGAAGAGATTATTTGGCTAAGGAATATGGTGTAAAAACTTTTTCTAAAAATAATGAAGTGGTTAATGACGCCGATATAGTTATTTTAGCTGTCAAACCACAAATGTTTGATACTGCCCTTGGTGAAGACGTTGTTGCTGCCATACCGGAAAAAGCGACAATCGTTTCTATTATGGGTTCTGTAGATTTGGCAAAACTTCATAAAATATTTAAGCATCAGGCGGTTATTCGCGTTATGCCTAATACGCCCCTTGCGGTTGGCTGTGGTATGACGGCAATTGCTCCTGATGATATTGCTTCCGGAAGTGCCGTTGAGACCGTTAAGGCAATTTTTGGAGCTTGTGGAGAGGTAGTAGAAGTACAAGAGTCTGCTATGGATGCAATTACCGCTATTAGTGGTTGTGGTCCTGGGTATGTATTCGTACTTATTGACGCCTTAGCTGATGCTGGGGTCAATGTAGGGTTACCAAGAGCACTAGCAATCAAGCTAGCGGCACAAACATTTGCAGGAGCCGGTAAAATGGCAGTAGAAACAGGCCTGCATCCTGCTCAATTGCGTGATCAAGTAACGTCTCCCGGAGGTACTACCATTGCAGGACTTCATGCTCTTGAATTGCATGGTGTTCGTGGAGCTATGTATGATGCCGTGAGTGCTGTTCTAAAACGCAATAGTGAATTAAAGGGTAAATGATATGGCAGATAGAGAAAAAATATTAAAATATTTTAGAGCCGGTGGCGATGAAGAACTAGCAGCTAAATTATTGGATTTGTGTGAAGGGGCCAAGCGGAGCAGGAAGTATAAGCTCAGTGATTTTTTGGACCCACATAGTCTTAATGTGGCAGAGATCATTGCGGCTAATTTTGACCGTATAAAAATGGAAACCAATGGTGGGTTTTTAAATCCTGAGCGAGCAAAGGTCGCTTTTGTGTCTGAGGATTTTTATGGGCAGCCTGATTATGCTATAGATGCCTATAAAGTGGAATGGGACAAGCGCTATTATACCCTGGGGCATCAAGACATCTTAGGGGCTTTTATGGGGCTTGGCTTCAAAAGAGATATTTTGGGAGATATTGTTTTTATTCCTGAAGGAGCACAGTTTGTAGCAGACAAAAGTTTTAATAGTTATATTCTTTCCAACCTTACTCAGATTGGAGCGGCAACGGTACAGCTCATTAATATACCAAAAAGTGAGCTGCAAGAAAAAGAAGAGCAGGTAAAAATTATAAGTGCTACAGTGGCAGCAATGAGGTTGGATGCAGTAGCAGCTGCAGGTTATGGTGCATCACGTTCTCGTATGGCTGATGAAATAAAGGGACAAAATGTAAAGGTCAACTGGAAAGAAGCTAAGAATGCCGCTCAAACTATAGGCGAAGGCGATATAATTTCCTATCGTGGGCGCGGACGAGTAGAAGTTGCAGAAGTTCGTGGTACTACTAAAAAGGGAAGAATAAGTATTACGCTGAAACGCTATATTTAATTTCTTGAAGGAGGGCCTATGATTATTTTGGTGCGGCATGGCGAAGCTACTCATCATACTGAGCATTTGACCGGAGGCTGGACTGACTCTGAATTGACAGAACGCGGCAGACAGCAAATGCAAAATTTAGCAGAAATATTGGTGAAAGAATTTGCCGGACACTCAGTTCCAGCTATTTTTTCTAGCGACTTGCAACGAGCCAATGCCTCAGCGAATATCATTAGCGTGGCATTAGGTGGAAATAATGTGCAAGCAAAAAAGTTTTTGCGTGAAAAGAATAATGGAAAAGCGGCTGGCTTAACTGAAGAAGAGGCACGTAAATATTATCGTAGGCCC
>JAAYAE010000229.1 GCA_012719555.1 Acholeplasmataceae bacterium
ACCTAAACCCATGCAAAGAAAATATAATATTAGAGGAACAGCGTACTTTCTTTCGGTTGCCATAATTTTCATATTATTAATTTGTATTTTGACATATTTTACACAAAGCGTGCATATATTAGGTGGTATATACGGTTCGATTCCTTTTTTCTTTTCAGCAGCATTTCTGTTTTGTGGTCTAGCAATTGAGTTGTCCAATAGAATATTTGCAAAAACGATTACTGTTGGAACACTGCCTGCTATGAATTTTCAGGATACTATTCCTAATAGTGCTAGGACATTTGTGGTAATGCCAATAATTGTTTTCACAAAAGAACAAGCCGTTGAAAGTGTTTCTAAATTACTTAAACAGTATCTGGGTAATCGCCAAGACAATCTTTGTTTTGCCTTATTAGTAGATTTTGCTGATGCAAATACTATCAATTTGCAATCTGATAAAATTATAGAAGAAGAACTGACTAATGGTATAAATAAACTTAATTACCTTTATCCTTCCGTTTATAGGGGCTTTTCACTTTTTATTCGTGGTAGAGTCTGGAATGCAGCAGAAAATTGCTATATGGGTTGGGAGCGTAAAAGAGGGAAACTGGAGGAGTTTAATAGTTTACTTAGTGGCGATAAGCATACAAGTTACGTAAAAAAAATATGCGATGAGGGTATTTTAAATACGTTTAAATATATTATTACATTAGATGCTGATTCTGATTTATTAAAAAACACCGGTGCTAAGCTAGTTGGTATAATTCATCATCCACTTAACCGACCTGAAATGGATTTCGCTGGAAGTAGTGTGGCAGCAGGTTATGGCATAATTCAACCATCCGTAAGCAATCATATTGCTAGGGCTAATAACAGTTTATTTTCGCAAATTTTCAGTGGTAAGCAAGGTCTTGATCCATATGCACGGGCTATATTTGATATATATCAGGATGTATTTGGAGCAGGTATATTTGTGGGAAAGGGTATATATGCAATAAGTGCATTTCATGGTATCCTACATAACAAATTTCCGGCAAATAGTGTATTAAGTCATGATTTGCTAGAGAGTTGTTTTGTGAAAACAGCTTTTTCCAGTCAAACAAAGATAATGGAAGACTACCCTAAAAACCTTCTTTCCTATGCTAAGAGAGAACATAGGTGGATTAGAGGAGACTGGCAGTTATTACCTTGGCTTTTTAAAAGTACAAGTTTGTCAAAATTATCAAAGTGGAAAATATTAGGAAATATGCTTAGCAGCTTGACGCCTTTGTTTAAACTCCTTGTAATAATATTCAGCTTGACTTTATTACCAAATTTTTATTATTTTGGACTTATAATAGTATTTTTGCCGGATGCACTTAATTTGTTGTTTTTAATTTTTGAAACTGCATTATATAAGTTGCGTAGCCCGAAAGCAACGCTAGTTTACAAAGATTTTTTCGGAGAAATTATTCTTTTGTGTCAACGCAGTTTTTTTGAGTTGGCTTTTCTGCCATATATGGTTTTTGTTATTGCTGACGCAATAGTGCGTACGATATATCGTCTATACATAAGCAAACGGCATTTACTTAATTGGAACACGGCGGCAATAACAGAAAAAACAACTAGAAGAACAAAAGAAGCATATTACCGCAGCATGCGAATTTCTCTTATTCCGTCCATATTTATTCTTATGGTATTATTTTTTGTTCAAACAAGTAGTATTGAAAAGTTATTGGTTATTGTATTGGCAATTAGTTGGAGTAGTTCTTATCTTTTAGCTTACTATATTGGAGAAATAAGAGGCGGTAATAGACCGGCGATTCCTGAAAGTAATAAACAAGAGCTTCATATAATAGCCCGTAAGACCTGGCAGTTTTTCAAAGATTTTTCTTCAGGTGAGAATAATTGGCTGTGCCCGGATAATTATCAAAAAGAGCCCAAAGAAAAGATTACAGAAAAAACATCTCCTACTAATATCGGATTGCAAATGTTAGCGGTAATATCTGCTAGGGACTTAGGCTTTGAAACATTGACGGCAACTGTTTTTAATGTAGAGAGAATATTAAAATCTATTGCTAAGTTACCCAAATGGAAAGGGCATCTTTTTAATTGGTATAACATAAAAACATTAGAGGTGTTAGGACCACAATATATATCTACAGTAGATAGTGGGAATTTTTTAGGGCATCTACTTACGGTAAAGAATGGACTACTAACTTGTGCGGAAAATCCGTTGTTTTCTGAAGTACAAATAGAGGGACTAAGAGAACTTGGCAAGCTTTGTAAAGAAGAGCAGGAGTTGCAAGAAAGCTATAAAACAGTGGGGGATTTTGTCACTGCTATTAAGAATGAACAAAAGTTGTTAGAAAAAAAACAGGTCAAAGCCAATCAGGAAAAGGTTTTTGCCGGGGAATTGTTAAAAAGCATTAATGCCTTACTCGAATAAGAGAAAATATTGGGGCTTAAGGACTATTCCGTTTCAGCTTGTCCCAGCCTTAAAGAGCAGGCATTAGCAGGAAATATTTATGCACAGGATTTGGAGAAAAAAATAGCTGAAATTACTGAAGCAATAGATAAAATTGTGGCCAATGCTGACTTTCGATTTCTATACAATAGGAAACGTGGCTTATTTCATATCGGGTATCACGTTTCGTCTAAAAGCCTAGATGAAGGCTGTTACGATTTAATAGCTTCGGAATGCCTTTTAACAAGTGTTTTGAATATTGCCCAAAATACCGTTCCACTAAAGCATTGGTCAAAATTAGGCAGGCCTTTGACCTTGATTAAGGGGACGCCGTGTTTTGTTTCTTGGAGTGGCACAATGTTTGAGTACCTAATGCCTAGTTTAGTATTGCCGGAATATGAGGAGTCAGTATTTGTAGAGACAGCGAGAGCTGTTGTTGCAGAAAATATTGCTTTTGCTCAAAAAAGAGCAATACCTTGTTGGGGTATATCAGAATCCCAGTATTATCAATTCGATCAAGACGGTAACTATCAGTATAGAGCATTTGGTGTTCATAGTTTGCGCTTACAAACATCTTTAGGTAACGAAAATTTGGTGGTTGCACCTTATGCAACTATGCTTGCACTTAGTTATGCTGACGAAGAGTGTATGGTTAATCTTAAAAAATTAGCTGAACTTGGGTGCGTAGGTTCCTATGGTTATTATGAAGCCATAGATTTTAATGGACCAAATCCGGTTACGCTTACACCTTTTTCAATTGTTAAATCTTTTATGGCACATCATCAAGGTATGATTTTAGTGGCAATAAATAATTATTTGAATAATGGAATTATGCAAAAAAGATTTCATAAGGAACCGATTATACAATCTGTTGCTACGCTTCTTGAAGAAAAAAGAGGTTCGTATTTTGTGAACATTCCTAAGAAAGGATATAACGTTCACTTCAAAGAAATAGATAAACCATATGAAATTCCGGAAAGTAGGTATGTTAATAAAGTGGCGCCGGAAATGCCTGTAGCTCATTTTCTTTCCAATGACAATTATTCTATTTTATTAACATCTGATGGTGATGGGTTTAGCAAATATAAAGATACGATGATTTACAGATGGAGGCCGGATATTTATGCCAACACAGGCAATTACATTTTTCTTAAAGATGTTGAAACAAGCGAAATTTGGAGTAATACCTACAATCCTACTAAAAAAGAACCAGACGAATATCAGGTTATATTTTCTCTGCATCAAGCGGAATTTAAGCGAAGAGATGGCGATATCAGTACTCATACAGTAGTAAGTCTTTCACCGGACTATGATTTGGAAATAAGAAAAGTAACTTTGACAAATCATAGCGCAAAACCTAAAGTTATAGAATTAACCAGCTATTTGGATATAGTTGCTAACGATTTTAGAGCGGAGCTTGCCCATCCGGCTTTTAATAAACTTTTTATAGAAAGTGATTTTTTAGAAGAAAACAATATGTTCCTCGCCAAAAGGCGTGGAAGTGTTAGTGAGCCAAAACCATATGTACTACATATGATTAATGCAAACACGGATTTTCTGCAAAAGGTTGAATATGAAAATGATCGGTTAAGATTTCTGGGGCGTAATAATACTGTGCGAAGTCCCGTGGCGGGTTTAGACAGTATGCCATTTTCCAACAATACTATTTTTTCTGATAATCCAATTATTAGTTTAAGGGCAAGAGTAGTACTGCCGGCATTCGGTAAAGTCAGTGTTTACTTTATTACAGGCGTTTGTACAAATGTAGTTGAAGCAAAAAGCCTAGGTAAAGAATTGGATGAGGTAGCGTGGATTGAAGAGATGAATGAAAAGTTTAGATTACAAAGTATTCTTGAACTTAAGTATTTGGATATGACAAGCTCACAGCTTAATGCTTGCCAGGATTTAGTTGCACCAATATTTTATTCTTCCCGGTATTATCGTGGCCCCTTAGAAAACATTAGACGAAATTGGAAAACTCAAAAAGACTTATGGAGATTTGGTATTTCATGTGATAATCCTATTCTTTTATTTAGGGTTACATCTAGTGAAGCCTTGGAGATAATGAAAGATGTATTTAAAGTTTATGAATACTTGCGTATAAATGAAGTAAAGGTGGATTTAGTAGTTCTTAGTGAAGGAAAGCACGGCTATATGACAGAACTCAATAATCTGTTGCAGGATATGACTACGTCTCTTAAAATATTTGATGAAACTAGTGATAAGCATAATATATTTATACTAGACGCCTATCAATTGACACCGGCAGAAGTTGATTTGCTTCTTACAGTTGCTAGAGTAGTTTTTAGTGAAGAGACAGGCATTTATTTTCGTAAAATAAAAGAAGAACGCTAATGATGGGGAGCTTTTCTGGAAAGGCGGCGAAGGCTTTGGGAAAAAATGAGGGACCTTTAGCTGAAAAGAAAATTACTGGCAGAGAATGTGAATTCTTTAACGGTTTTGGTGGGTTTGTGGCCGACGGTCGAGAGTATGAGATATTGCTACAAGACGATAATATGCCACCAGCCCCATGGGTTAATGTTATAGCCAACGAAAACTTCGGGTTCTTTGTTTCTGAAAGCGGAGCGGGATCAACGTGGGCAGGTAATAGTCATGAAAACAAAATAACTCCTTGGAACAATGATCCTGTTAGCGACACTCCTTCAGAGGCTATATACATTAAAGACGAAGAGACAGGAGAGTTAGTGACACCAATGCCGTTAGGTAGAAAGGGACATGGCGAATATTTAGTAAGGCATGGATTTGGCTATTCTATTTTTTGTCATGAAGAGGAACTAATAGAACAAGAACTCAAGGTTTTCACACCACTAAACGAGCCAATGAAAATTTGGGTACTGAAACTTAAAAACAGCTCGGACATTGCAAGGCGCTTAAGTCTTGTATATTACGTAGAGTGGGTTCTCGGAGTTAATAGGGAAGATACAGCGCCTTATATTGTATCGTCTTATGATAACGAATATGAATATTTAGCGGCAAAAAACATCTATAGCGAAACTTTGCGCACGCAGAGTAGTTTTATATTTTCCAGTGAGGACATAATTTCTTACACTGGGGATAGAAAAGAATTCTTTGGTATAAAGGGATCAATAAACAGGCCGGAAGGTTTGTGGAAAAAGCTATCCTGCACAACCGGTGTGGGTTATGATCCTTGTGGCGTTATTCAGGTTGCAGTAAAATTATTACCGGGGGAAGTAAGGACAATTGTATTTGCTTTGGGTCAAAGTACTGAAGGCAATGAAATTAGTATGCTAATAAAAAAATATAAAGATTTGCAAAACATAAGTTCTGAACTACAGAAAATTGAAGCACATTGGAATAAATTATTAGGTGTAATAAAAGTTAAAACTTCAGATAGAGCCTTAGATATTCTTGTCAACGGCTGGTTGTTATATCAAACGGTAAGTTGTAGGTTGAATGCTAGGGCTGCATTTTATCAATGTGGTGGAGCATATGGTTTTAGAGATCAACTACAAGATGTGCTTGCCCTTTTGGATGTTGAACCGGAAAGAACGCGCAGACAAATTTTACTGGCTTGTAAACATCAGTTTGAAGAAGGAGACGTGCAACATTGGTGGCATCCACCAGGCGATTTGGGAGTGCGCACTCGAATAACCGATGATTTATTATGGCTTCCCTATGTTACAAGTGAATACATTAAAAGTACTGGGGACTATTTATTGTTAAAAGAAAAAACTCATTACATTAAAGGAGATTTGCTGGAAAAAAGTCATAATGAGTCAATGTTTGTACCAAAGGCTTCGGATATTAACGAAAGTGTTTATGAGCATTGCAAAAAGGCAATCATCCATACTCAGTTTGGTAAGCATGGGATTCCTCTTATGGGTACAGGAGATTGGAATGACGGAATGGACAAAATAGGGGCAGGCGGAAGAGGAGAAAGTGTTTGGCTAGGGTGGTTTCTCTACTCTATATTAGAAAAGTTTATACCTATTTGCTACCATGAAAATGATGTTGAATTTGCCAATGAACAGGAGAAAGTCAAAGCGCAGCTATTAAAGCATATTGAAGAGTATGCTTGGGATGGGAATTGGTATATTAGAGCTTTTAATGATAATTACCAAAAAATAGGTTCAAGCAAAAACATTGAATGTAAGATTGATTCTATAAGTCAATCTTGGAGCGTCTTGTCAGGAGGAGCGGAAAAGAAAAGAGGGGTGGAAGCTATTCATTCAGCTCATAAATATCTTGTAAAGGAGCAGGAAGGTATTTCCCTGCTATTGTATCCTCCTTTTGATAAAACGGTGAATGATCCTGGTTATATAAGAAATTATTATCCCGGTATCAGGGAAAATGGTGGGCAGTATTCACATGCTGCTGTGTGGTTGGCCATGGCCTGTATTGAGCTGGGAGAGTATTGTCTTGGATATAAACTTTTTACTATGCTTAACCCCATTTATACTACATTGAAATACAATGATGTTCTTCGGTACAAAAGGGAGCCCTACATAATGACTGCTGATATTTCATCTGCGGAGGGAAATTTTGGTAAGGGCGGCTGGAGTTGGTATACGGGATCTGCTAGCTGGATGTATCAAGGTCTTGTTAAAACTTTCCTGGGAATTAAAAAAGAAGGCGAATATTTAACTATCATACCATCAGTTCCTGACACATTTGGTGAATACACAGTATGGTATAAATATGGCTGTTCTTTTTACGAGATACAGGTTGGAGAAAAGGGAAAATATGAGAATACTGTAGATAGAATAAGTGTTGATGGTGTTGCTTTAGTTGGAAATAAAATAAAATTGCTTGATGATGGTAAGAAGCATATTATTGTAGTGCAGACAGCATGACTGTTTCATGAAAGAAAAATACGAATCAGGCAATTGCCTGATTCGTATTTTTCTTTCATGAAACAGTCATGCTGTCTGCACTA
>JAAYAE010000230.1 GCA_012719555.1 Acholeplasmataceae bacterium
AGTGAGGGAGACAGATGCCGTTTACAAAATGGTTGACCGAAAAATTAAGTGCAGTAGGTTGGCATAGCTATTCTAACGAAAATAGCCGTAAAAAAATTTTAGATAGTGCTGTGGCACGTTATAAGGATGAAAAGTATGCTCTCTATGAATTAGAGCAAAAAACCCTTGATTTAATAGAAGTGTTTGCATTGTCTAAATTGGCTGCATGGAATTATAATCGGCGTATAATTAAAATCTTTAGAACTGTTCAAAATAAACCGGCCAGCGTTGTCTATTATAATCATAAAAATTTGCGCCTTTCCTCAACTGATATTGGCCATTTGTTATCCGCTTGTGAATTGGTAGATGAAATGCATGCCATGAATTTAGATAAGATTGGCCCTGGAATTTTAAGTGCTATCGTCCTACACGGTGGAGCGTCTACCATGGCAAGTGACGATGGGGGAAAATCAATTTTAGAAAACTTGATAGATATCCCTGTAGATTCCAAAAGTATGGGACGTTTGGAAGAATTGGCTATTTTTAATAAAATGATGTGTTTTCCGGTTGTATTGGATGATAAGGCCTATTCACTTTCTGCTTTAAAGGATTTGGATAAGGAACATGTAATTATGTTTAAAGCTCGTTTGGATACCAAATCTTTGGAGTTGGCAGATGCCAATGGTAGAGTGCGACGTATTAATGAGACCTTAGAATATGTTTACCATAGGTTTACTATTTTGCGTCAAGAGCAGATAAGAGTAGTAGAACAATTGGAAGACGTTATAGAAGAAAAAACTGATTATAGGGAGTTTACTCCTAAGGAAAAAACTCTTTTCAGCTATGCTTTAGCGTTACTATTTGCTTTGAGAAAGCTGGCAAAAACTGATATAATTAATTCCAATGGCAATATTAGTGTGCTTAACTATACTCGTATTAGAGACGTCTTAGCACAAAGTCAGGATTTAATACCGGAAGAAGAATTAAAGAAAGAACAAGCAAAAATGAAAAACTATTAAAAAAGATTGACACAGAACTTTTATGGTGTTACAATTAATCCAATTTAATAAGCCTTATTAAACCTACGAGGTGGAGATAACGCCGAAAGATGCGCTTACAGAGAGTTCGGGATGCTGGGAACCGGACAGAGATGCAGTTCGACAAATGGACCACCGAGGGTGCAGTCAAATCAAGTTCACTTGAGAGTATTCTGCAACGTAACATCTGCGTTATTGATGAGGAATGTGTTGGCATTCTGCTAGAGATTACGGGAGTATTTTCCGTAAAACAAGGTGGTACCGCAGGTTTATACACCTGTCCTTGCAAAAGGACAGGTGTTTTATTTTTTAAACTTGGAGACGGTTACCTATTTTGTGAGCACATGCCAGAGGTTGCTTGCAAGATAGGTAACCGTTTATTTTATTATAAAAAGGAGAAAAGGAAAATGCTTAATTTAACGTTAGAAGAGGTTAAAAAGTACAAAAAAGATTATACAGCCGTACCTGTTTGCCAAGAGTTGTTTGCTGATATGACTACGCCTATTGCCTTTTTACAAGCAGTAAGGGAAAGCAGCAATAATTATTTCTTATTAGAGAGTTTGGAAGGCGGAGAAAAATGGGGAAGATATTCTTTTGTAGGTTATGACCCCATAGTGCGTATTAAAGCAAAAGATAAAGTAGTAGAAGTGAAAAATATGGCCACAGTAAAATTATTTGCTGAAGATCCTATAAAATGCATACGTGATATTTTAAAAGAGTATAAAGTACCGAAAATACAGGGTATCCCTCCTCTAACAGGTGGGTTTGTAGGATATTTTTCTTATGATTTTATTCAATATTGCGAACCATCACTGCATTTTGATCCGGCCAAAGCTACCGAACACCCGGATTTTGATTTAATGTTATTTGATAAGATTGTGGCGTTTGATCATTTACAACAAAAGATTTTTATAATAGTAAATGTAAAAACAGATGATGTTGATGTTAACTATCATAAAGCAGAACGAGAGATAAAAGCTATTCAGCAAATGTTAGAAAAACCAATTAATTTTCCTAAATATGTACCGGCTAAACTTGGACCTATGCAGTGCAACCAAACCAAGGAAGAATATGCCGCTAACCTAGCTAAAATTTCCAATTACATTAAAAATGGTGACATTTTTCAAGCGGTTTATTCGCAACAGTTTAGTGCGGACTATGATCAAAGCTTATTTAATGTTTATCGTTTACTAAGAACTTCGAATCCTTCCCAGTATATGGTGTTTATGAAAAATGACGATGTGGAAATCGCAGGAAGTTCACCTGAAACTTTGGTAAAGGTAGTTGATAGAACCATAACAAGTATGCCCATAGCAGGAACGAGGCCACGGGGCAAAACAGAGCAAGAAGATCTGGAGCTGGAAGCGGAATTACTGAGAGACGAAAAGGAAGTTGCCGAGCATAATATGTTAGTGGATTTAGGCCGTAATGATGTAGGTCGCGTTAGTGAATTTGGCAGCGTAAAAGTACCTGATTATAAAATTATTAACAAGTTTTCACAAGTAATGCATATTACCAGTCGCGTAACGGGTACGTTGAAAGACGGTATGGATAGTGTGGATGCCCTGTGTTCTGTTTTCCCGGCAGGAACTTTGTCGGGAGCTCCTAAGATTCGGGCTTGTGAAATTATTGATGAGCTGGAACCTAATAGAAGAGGAATTTACGGTGGAGGCATGGGGTATTTAGATTTTGCCGGTAACATGGATATTTGTATAACCATTAGGACGGCAGTTAAACATAAGGGCAAAGTATATGTGCAAGCAGGTGGTGGTATTGTAGCCGACTCGGTCCCAGCAACAGAATATACGGAGACACTTAATAAAGCCGGTGCAGTTTTTAAAGCACTGGAAGCATCTACAAAGGAAAGGTAGGCGGTAAAAATGATATTGATTATCGATAATTATGACAGCTTCACTTACAATTTATACCAGTATATTGGCGGTATTAATAAAGATGTAGTCGTCTATCGTAATAATAAAATCACTTTGGAAGAAATAAAAAAACTGAATCCGACTCATATTATTCTTTCTCCAGGTCCGGGTTATCCAAAAGACGCTGGTATTTGCGAAGAAGTTATCAAGAAATTTGCCGGGAAAATCCCTATTTTAGGAGTATGCTTGGGGCATCAAGCCATAGGAGAGGTTTTTAAAGCTAAGGTTTGTTTGGCTAAACATTTGGTCCATGGAAAGCAAAGCGATATCCACATTGCCAATGGCAGCGAAATCTTTTTGGGATTGGCACCAATTATTAAAGCAGCTCGTTATCATTCTCTCATTGTGGCAAAAGAAGATTTACCTGATGAGCTGCTAGTTATAGCAGAATCGGCTGAAGGAGAAATAATGGGAATCAAACACAGAGACTTTAACGTGTTTGGCGTACAATTTCATCCAGAGTCTATTATGACTCCTGATGGTAGTAAAATATTAGCAAATTTTTTAAAGATAGGAGCGGGTAAATAATGATACAGGAAGCAATTTTAGAATTGGCAGATGGAAATAATTTAAGCTTGGATACTACTAAAGACGTTATGAATTCTATTATGAGCGGTGAAGCTACAAATGCCCAAATAGCAAGTTTTATTACGGCTATGCGTATGAAAGGTGAGACAATAGATGAAATAACCGCTTGTGCCATGGTATTGCGTGACAAGTGCCTTACATTTCATTCTGACCATGATGTTTTAGATATAGTTGGCACGGGGGGTGACTGCGCTAATACTTTTAATATTTCAACTACCAGCGCCTTTGTTGTTTCTGCTGCAGGAATACCGGTTGCTAAGCATGGTAATCGCAGCGTTTCCAGTAAATGTGGTGCGGCTGATGTTTTGGAAGCACTGGGAGTCAAGATAGATTTACCGGCGGATAAGAGCGAGAAAGTATTAAAAGAAATAGGAATCTGTTTTCTGTTTGCTCCGTTGTATCATTCCTCCATGCGCTTTGCGGGTCCCGTGCGCAAAGAATTAGGAATTCGCACTTTGTTTAATATTATTGGCCCTTTGGCTAATCCTGCCGGAGCTAATATGCAGCTGTTAGGTGTTTATGACGAGAATTTAGTAGAGCCATTAGCTAGAGTACTAGCTAATTTAGGAGTAAAACATGCCATGGTAGTACATGGACATGATGGGTTAGATGAAGCTTCCATGGTAACCTCCAGTACTATTTGCGAAATTTCTAATGGCAGAGTAAACAGCTTTTTCTTGGATCCTAAGCAATTAGGTTTTACAACTTGTAAATCGGAAGATTTGGTTGGCGGGGACGCAACTGAGAATGCTAAAATTACTTTAGATATTTTGACAGGCAAGGACAAAGGCCCAAAGCGCGATGCAGTACTATTAAATGCCGCTCTGTGCATATATATGGGGCAGAACAAACATACCTTGCGTGAATGTGTAAAAATGGCAGGAGATATCATCGATAGTGGTAAGGCAAAAGCAAAATTGGATGCTTTTGTACAGATGACCCAAAAATTAGGCCAAGATATAAATAAAAATTAAGAGGTGCATGATGATCTTAGATACCCTTGCCGCTTATGCCCGCATGCGAGTAGAACAATTAAAAAAAGACAAGTCTTTGTCAGAAATAAAGCAGGCTGCTTTAGAGCTGCCAAAAGGTGATTTTGTTTTTGAAAAAGCTTTATGCACTAGTGGTATAAGTATTATTGCAGAGATAAAAAAAGCCTCTCCCTCTAAGGGGCTCATTGCCACCAACTTTGCTCCTGTAGCGCAAGCAAAGGCTTATGAAGAAGCTGGTGTTGCTGCAATTTCCATACTTACTGAACCAAAGTATTTTTTGGGAAGCGATGAGTATTTAAAGGATGTGAGGCAGGCAGTAAGTTTACCTATAATACGTAAGGATTTTACTATAGATGAATATCAGATTTATGAAGCTAAAGTACTAGGTGCGGATGCAGTGCTTTTAATTTGCTCCTTGCTGGATGTAGCAACGATTAAATATTATTTACAGCTTTGTGATTTATTAGGCATCACGGCCTTAGTAGAAACACATGATGCAAAGGAAATAGCTATGGCTCTGGATGCGGGTGCTCGTGTTATCGGCGTTAACAATCGCAACTTGCAGGACTTTACTGTAAATATTAAAAATAGCGTACAACTTCGCAAATTGATACCGGAGGATAAAATATTTATTTCTGAAAGCGGGATAAAAACCAGAAGTGATATTGCTAGTTTAGAAGAAATTGGTGTTGATGCCGTACTTATCGGGGAAACTTTAATGCGCAGCGGAAACTTGAAAGAGACAATAGCAGGGTTACGAGGTAATACTAATGCCGAAAATTAAAATATGCGGATTGCGGCGTCAACAGGATATTGAGTATGCTAACACACTAGAACCTGATTATATAGGCTTTGTATTTGCTGACAGCAAGAGGCAGGTCCATGAGGATACAGCAGCTTTTTTAAAGAAAAAACTAGCTGACAATATTAAGGCAGTAGGTGTTTTTGTTTATGACTCGGTAGAGAAAGTAGCCCAAATTGCTAATAGTGGGATTATTGATATCATCCAATTACATGGCGATGAAACTCCTGAATACTGCCACAGGCTTAGGACTAAAACGGATAAACCAATCATTAAAGTTATACGGGTAAAGGATAAAAAAAGTCTTGTGAATTTAGAGGATTACGATTGTGATTATTTTTTGTTGGATACCTTTAAAACAGGAAAATTTGGTGGTGTTGGCCAAACTTTCGATTATAATATTTTGGCTGATGCAGTTATTCCTAAACCATTTTTTATGGCCGGAGGCCTTACGGTTGAAAATGTAAGTGAAATAATATTCCAAACCTCACCCTATGGCGTAGATGTTAGTGGCGGTGTAGAAATAGATGGCTATAAAGATTTTACAAAAATGACAGAATTTATTTATACTGTGAAAGCCATAAAAACAAAAGAATAAATGAGGCAAGAGGAAAGGATGATAAAAAAATGTCTAAGGGAAGATACGGTATTCATGGTGGGCAATATTTGCCGGAAACTTTAATGAACGCAGTTTTGGAATTAGAGCAAGCTTACGAAAAATATAAAAATGATCCGGAGTTTTTGCAAGAGTTGCAAAAACTCTATCACGATTATGCTAATAGACCATCATTACTTTATTATGCAGAGAAAATGACTAAAGATTTAGGTGGAGCTAAAATATATTTAAAACGTGAAGACTTAAATCATACAGGCGCTCATAAAATAAATAATGTGTTAGGGCAATGTTTGCTGGCGAAACGTATGGGCAAAACGCGAGTTATTGCTGAGACAGGTGCAGGGCAGCATGGAGTAGCTACAGCTACAGTTGCGGCTCTTATGGGGATGGAATGTGTTGTCTATATGGGTAAAGAAGATACGGAGCGTCAGGCGCTAAATGTTTTTAGAATGGAATTGTTGGGTGCGAAAGTGGTACCTGTAACTTCAGGAACAATGACTTTAAAGGACGCAGTAAATGAAGCATTGCGAGTTTGGACTGCACGAGTTTTAGATACTTTCTATGTATTAGGTTCGGTTATGGGGCCTCATCCATATCCGGAAATGGTCCGAGATTTTCAAAGAGTTATAGGCAAGGAAGTAAAAGCTCAGATGTTGGAAAAAGAGGGCAGACTCCCTGATGTAGTAATGGCTTGCGTTGGAGGAGGCAGTAATGCTATGGGCTTATTCTATGATTTTATCCCTGAGCAAGAAGTAAAACTCATTGGAGTAGAAGCAGCAGGACGTGGCGTTAATACGGCAGAGACAGCAGCGACTATCGCTAGAGGAAGCGAAGGTATTTTTCATGGAATGAAGTCCTATTTTTTACAAGATGGCGACGGACAAATTGCACCGGTATATTCTATCTCAGCAGGATTGGATTATCCTGGCATAGGACCTGAGCATGCGTACCTGCATGATATTGGTAGAGCGCAATATGTTCCTGCCACCGATGATGAGTCGGTAGAAGCCTTTGGTTATTTGGCAAAGATGGAAGGTATAATACCGGCTATTGAAAGCGCTCATGCTCTAGCCTATGCCATGAAATTAGCGCCAACTATGAGCAAAGATAAAATTATTGTAGTAAATCTTTCCGGCCGCGGTGATAAAGATGTGGCGGCAATTGCTAGATATAAGGGGGTTGATTTGCATGAATAAAATTGCAGAAGTATTTGCCAAAGAGAAGAAGGTATTTATTCCTTTTATCACCGCAGGAGATCCAAGTTTAGAAAAAACGGAAGAAATGATCTACGCTATGGAAAAGGCAGGAGCAGGTATTATTGAAATCGGCATTCCCTTTTCTGATCCGGTAGCAGAGGGACCTGTAATTCAAGAAGCAGATTTAAGAGCTTTGGCGGCAGGGTGTAAAACTGATAAGATTTTTGCTATGTTAAAAAGGGTCCGTCAAAACACCAAGGTGCCTTTGGTATTTTTAACTTATATTAATCCTATTTTTACTTATGGTTGTGACAAATTTTTTAAAAATTGCAGAGATTGCGATATTAATGGAGTTATTATTCCTGATGTTCCTTTTGAAGAAAAAGGTGAAGTGGCAGAATACTGTAAGAAATATGAGGTTGATTTAATTTCGCTTATTGCGCCAACCTCAGAGCAACGCATAAAGATGATTGCTAGAGATGCTGCTGGGTACATATATCTAGTTTCCTCTTTGGGTGTTACAGGTGTAAGAACCACTATTACTACTGATATAGGGGCTATTGTAGAACAAATCAGGCAGGTTACTAAAGTGCCAATTGCAGTAGGTTTTGGCATTGCTACCCCTGAACAGGCTGAGAAAATGGCTAAAATAAGTGATGGTGCTATTGTTGGCAGTGCTATTGTTAAAATAGTGGCTGCAAATGGTGATAATTGCGTAAAGCCGGTAGCGGATTATGTTAGGACTATGGTAGAGGCAGTAGCAACTTGCAGATGATAAATGAGAATAAAATATAAAAGAACTGTTGTAATGAG
>JAAYAE010000231.1 GCA_012719555.1 Acholeplasmataceae bacterium
GATCTGTAATATGAAAACACGCATAACCGAAATGCTTGGTATTAAGTACCCTATAATACAAGGCGCTATGGCTTGGACATCGGAATCAGAGCTGGCTGCTGCTGTTGGTGAGGCTGGTGGCGCTGGCGTCATAGCAACAGGAGGCCGTACTACAGAATGGGTCAGAGACGAAATAAGGAAGACCAAACAACTGACCAATAAACCCTTTGGCGTTAATTTAATGCTTATGGCTCCAAATAAGGATGAAATTCTTGAAGTTCTTTGTCAGGAAAAAGTAACTTTTGTAACACTTGGTGCCGGCAATCCGGTTCCATACATAAACCCACTCCACGCTGCCGGTATAAAGGTTATCCCGGTTGTCCCTTCCGTTAAACTAGCAAAACGGATAGCAACAGCTGGAGCCGATGCTATCGTAATTGAGGGACAAGAAGCCGGGGGACATATTGGCACACAAACCACGATGGCTCTGATGGAAAATGTATTACCCGAAGTAAGCATACCAGTTATAGTGGCCGGTGGTATTGTAGATGGCCGCGGTTTGGCCGCAGCCTTGCTCATGGGCGCAGAGGGTGTGCAAATGGGTTCTCGCTTCATTCTTGCTAAAGAATGTCATATGCACCAAAACTGTAAGGATGCTATCATTGCCGCAACTGATACTGATTCTGTTGTTACCGGACTTACCGGTACCCACGGTGCCGTTCGTGGTTTGAAAAATGCCTTTACAACAAAATATCTTGCGCTAGAATTTAGCTGTGGGGCATCTGAAGAAGAGCTTATGGCCATGGCTACCGGCACCAATAGTCTTGCTACAGTTGATGGAGATATAGTTAATGGCATGGTTCAGGCTGGGCAAGCACTTAATAGACTAAATAAGATGGAATCAGCTAAGTCAATTATAGAATCCGTTATTGCTGAAGCTAAAGCTGCTATTAAGAAAGTGCAACGTTTAGCCCAATAAACAAGCTAGCATAGAAACTCGCCTTTAAATTTTAGTGCTATCCCATAAACTGTGGTGTGGCCGACCCTATAACAAAAACTGTGGTCATTTTTACCTCTCCCACATCCTGTGTTTGACCTCTAACAAATGCTGTGGTTAGCCTTTAACAACATCGGTGGTCAAGCTATAACACTTTCTGTGGTTTTAGCTTGGCCACCGCTATTTTATGACAAAAAGAAACCTCCTGTTTTACAATAGGATTGCCTAAACCACTATCGTAAAAAGGAGGAAAGACAAATTGTCTTTAAATCAGTTTATCACAGAGATCTTAAACATTAAAGAAGAGGATTTAGAGGATGTCCAGCCTTTTAAGCAGTCTGATGATACCCTGCTGATTAAGTTAAAATTGAAAAACCATCAGCCCTTATGTCCCTACTGCAATAAAGAAGTGAAAATTCATGGGTACTATCCCAGAAGGCTTACCCATTCGACCTTCAGCAACCGGAAATGTCTCATTATCTACCAGCAGCGGCGTTACCGCTGCCCTAACTGCGAGTTAACCTTCCATGAGCCCAATCCTTTCATTAACTCTAAGGAAAACCTTACCTTTGAGACAAAGATAAATGTCCTAAAAGAACTTAAATACCCAGAACAAACCTACACTGCCGTTGCCAGAAGATGCAATCTGTCCACAACGAAAGTCCAAAGGATATTCGATCAGCACGTCAATATTCCGCGCAAGGCACTTCCCAGGGTTCTGTCCATGGATGAGCACTATTTCCCGGAATCCAATTATGATTCCTTGTACTGCTGCCTGCTGATGAATTTTGAAACCGGTGAAATGGTAGATATCCTCCCTGACAGAAAAAAATCCTATTTAATTCATTATCTCAGCAGCATTAAGAAAGACACCTTTAAAGACAACACCTTGAAAAGCGAACTGGATAATGTGGAATACCTATCCATTGACCTGTTCGACAATTTTCGAGAACTGGCTCACACCTATTTTCCAAAGGCAACCGTCTGCGCAGACAGTTTTCATGTCCTGCAGCACATTACCAAAGACTTCAGGGATGTCCGGCTACGCTGCCGTAGGACCACGGAAAACACTGTACTCATTTACCTTTTAACCAAGTTCAAGCACGTTTTTCACCATGCAATATATCTGGACAACGTTCCCAAGTACAACAAACGGCTGAAAAGGGATGTCAATTACAGGGAGATACGTGACATTCTTTTTGCCAGTTTCCCTGATTTACGCTTAGCTTATGATCTTAAGGAATATTACATTGCCTTCAACGAAAGTGCTTCTGTTGAAGATGCAGAAGGTAGGCTGGCGGAAATTACATACAGGTTTGCAGATTCAAACATACGTGAGTATGACGAGTTCTACACCTTACTTACCAATTGGAAGGCAGAGATTGTTAATTCCTTTATTGAGATAAATGGTACCAGGATTAACAACAGCTACATAGAATCTAAAAACAGGCAGCTGGAAAAACTTCTGTACAACGCTAACGGCTTTACCAACTTTAAGAGGACAAGAAACCGCATACTTTACTGTCTGAACAGGAATGATACTTTCATTATTTAAAAGAAAAGTGGTTAAGGCACAAGGATGACCCAAAAGGGTCATCCTTTATTGCACTTAACCACAGTATTTGTTACAGGTACCACTACAGCACTGTTACAGGGGGCACCACAGCATTTGTTACAGCCTGACCACAGAATATGGGAGAGGTCAACCACAGCATTTGTTAAAGGTTCTACCACCGTTTGTTTAAATGGTAGACCACAGCATTATTTACGCTCCCTATTTAATTATGCCTTTTTTTTATACTTTATCCTTGCAATATCCACATATAAAACGGTGTGGTTATAACGGCCACAAAAACTGATACAACCGTTAACTTAGCGGCATATTCGTAATCACCACCATAGGCTTTTGCCACAATAGCAGTATTAGTCATAGCAGGCATAGCAGCCTGCATAACAAAAACTTGTGACATTAATATTGGCAAATGAAATATGGGTAGTAACACGAAAACGCAGACAGGAGCAACACCAAAACGTCCCACCATGGCCACTAAAAGTTCAAAATCAAAATGAATATCCGCCCATCTATATTTACTAATAGCGATTCCAATAAAAAGCATGGCTAACGGGGTTACCATATTTCCAATGTAGCGGCAGGAAGTTAAAAGCGGTCCAGGCAAATGTAAATTCAGCATAACCATTATAATACCAAAGATAAACCCAAAAAGTGGTGGTGATAATACAGCTTTTAGCGTACCTATGCTAAAAAGCGGGGCATCAAACCCTGCATCTTGAGCAATATCATGTACAGCTATAGTCCAAAAGGTAAGAGTATTAGCAATATAATACAGCATCACATAAGGCGAACCACTTTCGCCAAAAAGAGCCAAACATAAAGGCAGCCCTATGAAAATAGAATTTGCGGTGAAAAAAACTGAACAAAAAACCCCTCGTCGCGACCTAGGAACCTTAATCAAGGCTGCTACACCCTTACCAATAAAGTAACAAAGAAAAATCGACAATATTGGTACAAACAAACCACTGCTCATCGACATTAATTCATCATGAGTAAACGTAGTCGTAAGATTTACCAGCATATATGCAGGCAAACAAAGTTGCGTCACAAGTCTAGCAATCATAGCCTCGCTGTGCTCTTCAAACCACCCGCATTTAGCTAAAATAAAACCTATTGAAATTAAAATCATTATCGTTACAATACCTTGTAACGCATGCATTATTGATTCCATTGAAATTATCTCCCCAGTTACATGCTCTTTATTGTTTGCAAAAACATGAATTTCAGTAAACATTTTATTCGGCTGTGTAACACTTATAATTATACACTATATCATGTTAATTGTTGACTTTAAGTTTCTTTTGCTTTAAAGTTTAATTAGTGTTACAAAAGTAAGGAGTGAATTATGAAACACTGGAAAAACGGCTTTATTTTGCCACTTATATTGTTATCATTGTGGTGGCTTCTAACTGAATATAAAGTTTTCAGTGCTTACCTTTTGCCCTCTCCGCAAACTACTTTGAAGGTTTTTTGGCAGCTATGTCAAGACGGTACCTTAGGACGCAATCTTTATGTCAGCCTAACCCGAGTCTTTGCAGGTTTTTTTTGCGCCTGTTTAGCGGCTTTGCCATTAGGCATTATTTGTGGCCGCAGTCGTTATTTCAGCACTTTTTGCTGGCCCACCTTGGAATTCGTGCGACATGTACC
>JAAYAE010000232.1 GCA_012719555.1 Acholeplasmataceae bacterium
ATATTGTATAATATTAGCATTTTTCTTGAAATTTAGATAGATTTTTTTGAAATTTGTATTTAATTTGTCACCTTTAGTACAAAAAGAAAATATTAGTCCAACTTTTTTCAGAAGCTAGGAAAGTTTTGACATAAATAATTCACTTTTTAGCCTTTTTTTTGCCATACCTATACCTTATACTTTATCTATGGTAAGAACCACCCCTTCTTATCATGATCTTCCCCATCATCATAACACAACTTCCTTTTAGGAAAAGAGCATTGCTCCCCAGCAATGCTCTTTTTCGTTGCGTAAAAAAGACACTACCCGTAGATAGTGTCAAGACTCGTAAGAACAACTTATCTTGGTGTAACCAAGAGTTTAATAGCGGTTCGTTCTTCACCATCAATAACTATGTCAATAAAAGCAGGAACACACACCAAATCCATCCCATGAGGAGCTACAAAACCTCGAGCTATAGCAATTGCCTTAATAGCCTGATTTAGTGCCCCAGCACCAATAGCTTGTAATTCCGCTTTGCCTTCTTCACGCAATACTCCCGCCAGCGCGCCTGCTACAGAATTCGGGTTAGATTTTGCTGATACTTTTAGTACGTCCATATTGCATCCCCTCCGATTGTCATTTTTATGACGTTATATCTCCTATGTCAGATTCAACGTGTTTTATTATTTTCCTGCTTGAAATCAAAAAAAACGCATTAATTCACAATTTCGTCACTTAAATAATATAATAACAGCACTGATAAGGTCTTTGCATCAAAAATATCCTTTTCCAAAACCATTTTTTTTACTTGTTCAGGAGAAAAGACTACAACATCAATAAATTCATCTTCATCTGTGTGTTGCTCTGCCTTCGTTAATCCTCTAGCTAAATAAAGGTGTATAACTTCATCGGTAAAACCGGGAGTAGTAACTATAGAGGTAAGATTTTTCCATTCTTTTGCTGTATAACCTGTCTCTTCGGACAATTCTCTAGGTGCACACTCATCAGGATTTTCTCCAATTTCTAATTTTCCTGCCGGTATTTCATATAGTACTGTCCCCACAGGATAACGATACTGCTTTACAAAAACCATACTGCCATCTTCTAATACGGGTAAAATTCCCACCGCTCCAGGATGCTTTATTATTTCTCTGGTAGCCTTCCTACCATTGGGCAGCATAACTGTGTCTACTTGTAATTGTAAAAGTTTGCCTGTAAAACCAACTTTTGAACTAAGGAATTTTTCATCTAAATTTACTTGATGGATTTTTTTCATATTTTGCTCCTATTTTAGCTGTCCACAATATTTACCAAAAGTTATAAAGTTTGTTTAATTTCAGCAGCCATAGCCAATAGCTCAACCGCATTTTTTCTGGCTGAGTCAGTAATATTGGTTCCACCGGTCATCCGCATTATTTCTTCCACCTGTTGATTATAGGGTAATTTTTTCACTATAGTTACTGTAGATTTATCACTGTTAGCTTTTGTTATATATAAATGGTTATCGGCAAAGCACGCAATTTGCGCCAAATGCGTTATGCAGAGCACTTGTCTGCGCTTAGAGATAATAGCAATTTTCTCTGCCATTTTTTGTGCCGTTACCCCACCTACCCCAGTATCGATTTCATCAAATACCATTGTGGAAACACCTGATTTTTCCAATAAAACAGTCTTAATAGCTAAAGCTAGACGTGATAACTCACCACCGGAAGCTATTTTTTGCAAAGGTTTAACTTCCATCCCTAAATTAGCGGAGAATAAGAATTCTACGGAATCTCTCCCCTGTAAACCACATTCCTCTTTCAGGGTGAAGCTGGCCTGAAAAACTCCCTGTTCCATAGCAAGATCCTTTATGTGCATTGTCACCAACTTAGCAAATTTCTCTGCCACTTGTTTGCGACAAGCAGTTAAGGCAGCCACTTTTTCCAGCATCTGTTTTTCCAGTTCCAGTTTTCTTTTCCCAGCTAGTTCTAGATTTCTATCTAAAAAAGCAATATTAGCATATTCTTCTTGTGCCTTGTTTAAATGCTCTTTTACGTCTTCTAGGGTACCACCATATTTTTTCTTCAAACGAAATAGCAAATCTAAACGTTCTTGTATAACAGTAAGCTGAGTTGGTTCAAAATCACCGGAGGCAATATAATCGCCCAAAGTTTGACGTACGTCCTCTAGGGTAAGCCACGCGTTATCTATGCCGTCATAGACACCCTGTAAGGTGGGATCAAATTCTCTGACCTTATCCACAGCTGCTCTTGCTTCTGTCATAACGTCTAAAATGCCTTCTTTGTGTTCATCCCCGTCTAGTAGTTTGTGGGCTAAATTAACAGCTTCTAAAATTTTGCCGCTATTATTTAACTTTTGCACTTGCTCACGGAGTATTTCATCTTCCTTGGCAATAATATGGGCATTTTCTATTTCCGTAATTTCTGTCTGCAAACGTTCTATTATTTCTTGCTGGTTAGTATTTTGTTCCAACAATCCGGCAAATTCTTGTGCTGCTATTTCGTGTTCTTTGTATATTTTCTGATAGTCGTTCAGTACGGTCTGCAAACCAGGCCCTCCATAAACATCTATCATCTCTAAGGGAGCACCTTGGCGTAAGAGTTGCTGATTTTCGTGTTGCCCATGAATGTCTACTAGGCGTTCTGCAATCTTACTTAATATGTTTACCGGCACCATGATACCATTAACGGTAGCTTGACTTTTGCCTCCTGCTAAAACTCGACGTCGCAAAAATAAAGTATCTTCTTGGTTTTCAATACCTATTTCTTCCAAAAGGCCAAGAATATTTTTTTGTCCACTAATGTCAAAAACCGCCTGTACCCAATAAGAATCTGCACCACTGCGAATATAGTCGGTAGATGCCCTATTCCCTAAGACAATACTAAAATCATATATCAATATAGATTTACCAGCGCCTGTTTCACCTGTAAATACATTGAACCCGCTTGTAAACTCAATTATAGCATCTTCAATTAGCGCAAAATTATGTACATGAAGGGAACTTAGCATTCCTTGCACCCCTTTATTATTCTGCTAAACCAAAACGACTTTTTAATTTCTCTGTATTTTCTTTCCTATTAACACAAATAAAAATTGTGTCATCACCACCAACAGTGCCTAAAACTTCCGGCCATTTTAAATAGTCAACTGCATAGGCTACTGCCTGTGCAGTACCCGGCAAGGTTCGAACTACAACCATATTTTCAGAGGACATAACGGATAAAATCGAGTCACGAAAAGTTCTCTCCATTCGGTCGGGAGTCAAAAGTTTTTCATGTTCTTTAGGGAAAGCATACCTATATTTCCCCGAGGCATCAGGAACTTTCACTAACATCATTTCTTTAATGTCTCTGGATACAGTGGCTTGCGTAACATCAAAACCTGCTCCTTGCAAAGCATCTGCCAAATCTGCCTGAGTTTCTACTACTTGCTTGTCAATAATTTTTTTAATTGCATCCTGACGTGAAATTTTCATTTTCTCACCCCTCAAAACTTAGTAGTATCTTCACCGCGTAATAATCTACACTGCCATGTAGCATAGTAAGAAGCCGGACTAATCCTAATGAACTTTGCAAAACAAGGACTAGCTTCAATAACGACTGTATCATTTTCTTTTATGGATTTAATAATTACGCCGTCAGCCGATAAAGAAATTTCTTCAAAAGGTGGCATAACGGATATTTCTATTTTATCTTTTAGAGGTATGACCAAGGGTCTGGTATGTAACGCATGAGCACAAATAGGAGTAAGGATGGCCACTTCCAAGCCCGGATATACAATTGGTCCACCTGCTGACAGCGAATACGCAGTTGATCCTGTGGCTGTAGCAATAATTAAACCATCAGAAGGATAATTAGCGGAAACTTCTCCTGCTATTTTCACCTGCAATCTCGTCATTTGGGAAACATAGCCTTTGGCCAAAACTAAATCATTAAGGGCATGTGCTTCCGCAACAACTTTACCCTCTTCAAATACTTGAACGTGAAGCATACCTCTCTTCTCCAAGGTATAATCGCCATTTCTTATTTTAAGAAAAGCCGCTTGCATCTGTGGTAATTCAACTTCTGTTAGAAAGCCTAAGCGTCCAAAATTTACTCCCATAACGGGAATATTCAAAGGAGCCATATAGCGAGCCATGCGAAGCAGCGTGCCATCTCCTCCCAGGGAAACGGCAAAATCCATTTTCTTCATGGTTTCCTCTTCTTTTACGCAATAACTTTCTGTTCCATACTCTGCGGCAATATCTCTGGGTAATAATATACCGATTTCATTAGCACGGCAAAATTCCATTAGTGGTGCAATTTGTTCCTGCACTTTGTCTTTTGCCAAATTCGGAAAAATCCCAATAAAAATTTTTTTCATAATTACCACCTACGATCTACAGCTCGCCGTGAGAGGCGGCCACAACTTGGTCTACTTTTGTCTCGTCTACTTTGTCTTCACCTTGCATAGTTAAATATAATAGAAATTCTATATTTCCTTCCGGTCCCTTAATAGGAGAATAATCCAACCCAGCCGCGATTAAACCTTCGCTTCGTGCTATTGACAAAACTTTTCTAATTACGTCTGCATGAATTTTAGCATCACGGACAACGCCTTTTTTCCCTACATTTTCTTTTCCTGCTTCAAATTGAGGTTTAACTAGAGCAAGAACTGCCCCATCCTCCGCTAAAAGTTTCTTGGCAGCAGGTAATATCTTATCTAAAGAAATAAAGGCTACGTCAATAGTTGCTACATCTATTTTATCGGCTAAAGTATCCGCTTCCATAAAACGCACATTTGTACGTTCCATATTTATGACGCGCCGGTCATTGCGTAAACTCCAGGCCAGTAGCCCATAACCAACGTCCACAGCATAAACTTTGATTGCGCCATTTTGCAGTGCACAATCAGTAAAGCCACCGGTAGATGCCCCTAAATCCGCGACTATTTTTCCTTGTAGGGACAAAGGAAATACCTTTAAGGCTTTTTCTAATTTTAATCCACCACGACTTACATAGGGCAATTTGTTACCTAAAATACGAATGGTAGAGTCAATGGCAATTTGCGTCCCTGGTTTGTCAATTTTTTGCTCATTGATCATAATTTGTCCTGCCATAATGGCCGCTTGGGCCCGGGCTCTGGATTCATACAAACCTTTATCTACTAAGAATGTATCTAGACGAGCTTTTTCCAATTATTTCACCTTACTTTTAAACTTCTCTTGAATGATGGCTGATATACTCTCGGAGTCCAAGTGCATATCTTGCAAAAGTAATTTTGTAGCGCCTTGAGGTACAAAGATGTCAGGAATAGCAAAATTAATAACTTTTGTATTTGTAAGCATATCTAATTTGTTCAGATGTTGTAAAATTGAGGAACCAAACCCACCAGCCAAGATATTTTCCTCTATAGTAACTATGCATTTCGTCTTTTCCGCCATCTCCGTCAAAAGCTCTTCGTCCAAGGGTTTTACAAAACGGGCATTAATAACATTGGCATCAATACCAACCCCTGCCAAAATTTCGGCAACTTCGCAAGCAGTCTTTACCATAGATCCAATAGCCCAAATACTTACATCCTTGCCTTCTCGTAGTATTTCCCCTTTGCCAATAGGTAAGAAGGTATTTAAGGCATTATTGCACTCCACGCCTAAGCCACTACCACGAGGATAGCGTATAGCAACGGGTCCCCGGAGTTTACTAGAAGTATACAGCATATGGCGTAATTCATTTTCATCTTTAGGGGCCATAATAGTCATGTTAGGCATCATACTCAAATATGAATAATCAAAGACGCCGTGATGTGTATAGCCATCATCACCAACTAACCCAGCTCTGTCCAAACAAAAAACTACATGTAGATTTTGCATACAGACATCGTGTAAGACTTGGTCATAAGAACGTTGCAGAAAAGTAGAATAAATAGCCACGTATGGTTTTATTCCATCGCAAGCCATACCAGCCGCCATTGTTACAGCATGCTGCTCGGCGATACCCACGTCAAAGAAGCGTTTAGGATATTTCTTAGCAAAAGGGGCTAACCCTGTGCCATCAGGCATCGCTGCTGTAATCGCCACTAGGTTATCATCGTTTTCAGCTAATTCTAACATAGTATCGCTAAAAACTTCTGTGTAAGTTCTGGGAGCATTAGGAACCACTATTTTTTTACCGGTAGCAATGTCAAAGGCTCCCGTGCCATGAAATTTATTAGGACTAATCTCCGCAGGTAAATAACCTTTGCCCTTTTTAGTGATAATATGAACCAGTACCGGTTTATCAATGGCTTTTGCTGTTTCTAGAACATCTTCCACAGCCTTAATATCTTGTCCATCAATAGGGCCCATATATGTAAAACCTAAATCTTCAAACAACATACCGGGAACCAAGAAATATTTCAAGCTGTCCTTGAGCCTATTGGCTGTTTTAGCAACTTGTTCGCCAATGGTAGGAATACTTTTCAATAAACTTTCAGCATCATATTTTAGTTTTGAATAAGTTGGGTCAGTGCGTATGCGATATAAATATTCCGACATAGCACCTACATTTTTTGCTATAGACATCTCATTATCATTTAAGATAACAATTAATTTTTTTTGTAAATCACCGGCGTTATTAAGTCCTTCCAGGGCCATGCCTCCTGTTAAGGCACCATCACCGATAACTGCTATTACATTGTATTTTTCGCCTTTTAAATCCCTAGCGGCAGCCATTCCTAACGCTGCTGAAATAGAAGTACTTGCATGTCCGGTACCAAAAGCATCATGCGGACTTTCTTGCCTTTTAGGGAAACCTGATAGACCTTTATATTGACGCAATGTAGCAAAAGCTTCTTTACGACCGGTAAGTATTTTATGGACATAAGCTTGATGTCCAACATCCCAAACGATTTTATCTTTAGGTGTATTAAATACTTTGTGCAAAGCTATTGTCAATTCTACAACTCCCAAATTCGGAGCTAAATGCCCCCCATTTTTTGAGGTAACATCAATGAGTAATGTGCGAATTTCGTTGCACAAACACTCTAGCTCTTCAACAGAGAATTGTTTCAAGTCATCCGGTGAATTTATTTTGTCAAGCAAAGTCATCTAGTATCCGCCCTTCATGGTGTTTGATTTTCAACATTAATTTTTACGATTGTAGAGCATCTTGGTGATTTCTCGTAGTGGCTCTGCCTTGGGACCAAATGGTTCTAAACATTCCAGCGCTTCGTGTAAGGTTTTTTCGGCTAATGCTTTAGCCCCTTCCAAAGTATATAAGGTAACATATGTGGATTTGTTCAGCTTGGCATCACTGCCAGAGTTTTTACCCATTTCTTCTTTGGTACTTTCCACATCCATAATATCATCAGTAATTTGAAAAGCTAAACCGAAGAGTTCTGCAAAATGCGTCATGGCTAAGAGTTCTTCAGATTTAGCCCCAGCCATGCGAGCACCACTGCGTACTGCGGCAATAAAAAGTGCTCCGGTTTTAGCTTCGTGAAGAGTGCGCATTTGCGCTTGCGTAATTTGCTTGTCTTCAGAATCAAGATCAAGAACTTGACCGCCTACCATGCCGTAATTTCCGGCACACATAGCTACTTCCTTAACTGTTTCTATTAAAACTTCCGGAGCAATATTTTTTTGTTCCAGCATTACTTCAAAAGCTAAAGTCAAAAGGCCATCACCTGCCAAAAGTGCCAGGGCTTCCCCGTATACTTTATGGTTAGTCAAACGCCCCCTACGATAATCATCGTTGTCCATTACCGGCAGGTCATCGTGAATTAACGAATAAGTATGAATCATTTCTAGACCGCAAGCCACAGATAAATAATTATAGCCATTACCGCCTACCGCATCTGCAGCAGCCATCAGTAATATAGGCCGCAACCTCTTACCTCCGGCCAAAAGACTATAAGCCATGGCTTCATCTACTCGAGAAATTCCTTTTTTTGCTGTACGTTTTTCCAGAAAGTTATTAACAAGTAATTTTCTATCTTCCAGATATTTTATAAAATTCATTTATTCTTCTTCCCCCGTGAAAGATTCTAGTGTAAATGCACCTTTATTATCTACTACCACTTTTTTTACTTCCTGCTGTACTGCGCTGAGTTTAGAAGAACAATATTTGCTTAACTCTACACCTTCTTTAAAAAGTTTTAAAGATTCGTCTAATGCCAGTTCTCCGCTTTCCAATTTTTCTACAATAACTTCTAAACGTTCTAAGCTTTGTTCAAACCCTAAATCTTCTTTAGTTTTTTTTGCAGCCATTTAGTTATCCGCCTTCCCCATGGTATTAACCACATTTGCAATAATTGCTCCATCAAAGAACCTAGTGGTAATTTGTTCACCATTCTCTAAATCCTTTACGGACTTGGCTAACTTACCATTAGTTTTTTCCGTTACCGTATAACCCCTCGTTAATATTGCCAGAGGGCTTAAGGTTTCCAGCTTTGCTTGCAAAATACTCAAAGCATGCTCGGTACCCACAATTTTTTTCTCCAGATTACCATTAAGTTGCTCATGTGCTCTATCAACTCGCAACCGTTTATCTTCTAAAAATCTATAAGGTTGAGTAAAAACCCAAGATCGTTGTAAACTTTTTAATTGTCCCTGACGGTCTACTAAAAGATGTTCCATAGAACGAATATTTCTTTGCACTAACTTACTGACTTTATCTACTAGTGTATTACTATCGCTTACGACTATTTCGGCAGCAGCCGAAGGCGTGGCAGCACGCATATCTGCGGCAAAATCAGCCAAAGTGAAATCTGTTTCATGCCCTACTGCAGAAACTATTGGTAAACGAGAAGCGGCTATAGCTCGCACGACTTTTTCTTCATTAAAGGCCCATAGGTCTTCAATGGAGCCGCCACCACGGCCAACTATAAGTACATCAGCTAAATTTTCTTTATTCATAAACTCAATGGCCTCTACAATTTCAGCAATTGCTTCTTTGCCCTGTACCCTAACAGGATATAGAATTAGTTTTATCCCCGGGTTGCGTCTTTGGGAAACTGTAATTATATCACGTACAGCAGCTCCTGCTGAAGATGTTATAATCCCAACCGTTGCAGGATGTGAAGGTAATGATTTTTTCCGTGCTTCATCAAACAATCCCTCAGCTGACAGTTTATTTTTCAGGGCTTCGTAAGCTAACATTAAATTACCTGCACCCAATGGCAGCATAATATCTACATAAATTTGATAAACGCCATCACGCTCATAAACCCCTACCCGACCAACTGCTAAGACACTGTCACCATTTTTAGGTATAAACTTCAGCCTAGCAGCATTGCCGGCAAACATTACGGCTTTCAAAACGCCCTGCTTGTCTTTTAAGTTAAAGTAGCAATGTCCTGAAGGATAGCATCTAAAATTTGACAATTCTCCCTGCACTTGGATATTAGCAAAATCTCGTTGACTTTCCAAAAGGTTTTTTACAATTCTATTAATTTCAGTTACAGTAAACACTTTTCCCATTAGCATTGCCATCCCTCATTCTTTTCATAGCATGAGCAGCTGCACCTACAGCTCCATCACCACTATACTTTGCTTCCGGAACATAAATCTTAATATTGCGTTTAGCCAACTTGGTAATTAATAAATCTCTAATAAACTTATTGGCAGCAACTCCACCTACCAAGAGTATATCCTGAATATTTTCTTGGCTGCACACGTTACGCAAACTACGATGAAAAGCTTCCCCTATGGCAATTTCAGTTCCTCTAGCTATAGCGCCCTTATCGGCACCGGTGGCAATAGCACGTAGTGCGGCTGTTGCCGGTCCGGAAAAACTTATTTTTTCTTTTTGCACAGCCACCGGCAGGGGAAAAAATTCTTTAGCACTCTTAGCTAATTGTTCCAAGTGAGGTCCTGCCGGAAAAGGTAAGCCCAAGGCAACACCCACTCGATCAATAAATTGCCCGGCGTGTAAATCAATACTTTCACCTACAGTTTCTAGGATAAAAGAGCAATCTTCCTGCCTAGTCACTTTCATAATATCCGTTGTCCCGCCTGAAGCGTGTAAAAGTAGAAAGCGACTGGTACTAGGTCCTCCTGCGGACCATAATCCAGCCTCTAGATGATTTTCTTGATGACTTAAGGTAAATATAGGAACTTGTAAAACCTTAGCTAGGCTTCTAGCTAGGCCAAGTCCCGTTAAAAAAGCAGGCATATAGGACTCAGCCAAGGGGCGTGGTCTGCTGCTAACGCCAATAGCTACTACCTGCAGCTCATTCATGTCCTTTATTTGCTCTATAAGCTCCGGTAAATTACGAGTATGTTGAAAAACCATCTCTGACTGAGCAAGTCCACAACCACCGGCTTTAACGGTAAGAATACGGCGGAAGTCTCCTAGAAGTTCCCCCGTAACAGTCATTATTGCCAGTGAAGTTGTGTAACAACTAGTATCAATACCCAGAACTACCTGCTTATTTTTCATGATTCTTAGCCATTTTTCCTAAGATACCATTAATGTAAGCAGCCGATTCATCGCTGCCATAAAGTTTTGCCAGTTCCACAGCTTCATTAATAGCGACTGCCGACGGAACCTTTTCTGCACAAGTAAACATTTCATAGGCAGCAAGTCTGATAAGATTACGATCTATGGCTGACATACGATTAACATGCCACCCCTTAGAGGTCTCTTCCAATTCCTTATCAATTTCCTCAATATGGGCCAAAGTACCTTCCACGACTTCCCTGGCATAAGCTAAATCAGCTTTAGTTGCCCCCTGTATTTCTTCTTCAGCGACCTTTAAGGCCTTGTCAATTTCTGTATCTGGGGTAAAATCCATGATAAACAAACTTTTTAATACAATTTCGCGTGCATTTCTACGGCTCATTTTATTCCTCTTTCGTTTAATTTATCTGTGATACCCTGGTGGCAACAAACGATCTAAAAGATCTATAAGATCCTCTTTATTGTCAACTCTGTTACCAATAAAAAATCCGGCTCCAATACATATCAATAAGAAGATAGTACGAAAGAAGCCCATAAATAAGAATAGCAGACCAATAACCAACCCTATAGTAACTCCTATAAAGCGTCCTCTATACTCTCCCCATAACTCTTGCATAATCTTGGAAACCATGGCTTATTCCTCCTATTCTTTTGGTTTAATATGTTTAAAGAATACTTCTACGTCTTTTACTTCTATGCCAATTGTAGCAAGCACATTTTTCTTAACTAGTTGTTTTATCTCATCGGTTGTATCGGGGATATTAATTCCAGGTTCAATAGACGCATTAACACGAACAGTTAGCAGACCATCCGCCATTTTTACCGCCGCTTTGGCACTATGTACACCAAAAATATCATTGGTAAATTCTGCAATATAATCTTCCACAGCAGTTTTACCTACATGAATTTTGCCTTCTTTATCTGTACCAATGGACAAGGTGCTAATACCCGTTCCACCTAATCCGGCAATCAAAAGACGTAAGCTCACAAGAAGCAAAACTACACCACCAACAGCGTATTCCCAACGACCCGGCATAGTTGCAGCGAAGCTCGCTACGTCGGAAGTAGGAATGACCCCCAAACTGAATAGCACAAGAAATACAGCCACTACGGCCATTAAGATGGTATATAAGGTCAAAATTATTCTGTCTGGTATACTCATGGTTCAATCACCTCTGTTTTAGAATCTTCTTCCAACGTGCCAGTGTCATCTCCTGCAATATCTTTTTCAAGAGCAGTGTCATCTTGCCGCCTAATTCCCTCTACATGCACATCCACTGCCACTACGTCAAATCCGGTCATATTTTCTATGGATGTCTTGACCTTTTCTTGGATGGCAATATATACATCAGGAATATTAAAGCCATATTTTACTATAACATAAATTTCTACTGTCACTGACTTGCCTGTAGTTATTACCTTAACTCCCTTGGAAAAGTTTTGTTTTCCGAGCATCTCTGTTATGCCACCAACGATACCCCCGCTCATACCGGCTACTCCGGATATTTCTGATACGGCTAAGCCGGCTACAATACTTAGAACTTCGTCCGCAATTTTAACTGAACCTACTTCATCAGGAATAACCTCTTGTTCAATATCCGAACGTCTTTTGTCTAAATCTTTCTCCTCCGTCATAACCATCACCTCATGATGTAAATTACTTTCAAATTTTTATATACATTTATTTGAATATTATACCATAAAACATGTGTATACGCTGTAAAATTGCCCATAATTAATAGAAAAAGAGCGTTTCGCAAAACACGCAAAACGCTCTTACCAAATTCAAAATCATGTACTACGAAACATCGTAAGTAAATATTTGTAAAGCTGTCTATGTATGGCTAATAATTAAAGCTTATCCCTGGGCTACAATGCGTACATTGTCTACATTAAAAGCTTCCATGATAGCACCAATACACTCGCGCTCCAAATTGGTACGGTGTAATTCACTGCCTGCTACCAACAAAATTGCGGTATCGTTTTTGTTGATATTATGAACAGTACTAATGTATTTTTTGAACTTTTCAGGTCCCAATAGCTCCCTAAGTTTTCCTAAGCCTTCCATAAGGTAAGGCTTCTCTTGCAACATTCTTTCTTCTAAGGGAGTGAAAGGCACAGTGCAAACTCGTGTTTCTTTGGCTACCATGAACTTTTCTTCGTTTTCGCCCGGTACGACTAAATCTGGTCTCATTTTTTCTCCTCCTTATCACTCGTATATCTATATATTATAAAATATCTCTAATGTACAGTCAAGGCAGTAGAAAATTGTGAAAAATGTGGTAAAATAGGTGTATATATTTTTAGGGAGGTGTTAATGTGTCATTTTTTAAGGAATTCAAGACTTTTGCCTTGAAAGGCAATGTAATGGATATGGCGGTAGGCGTAATTATTGGAGCCGCTTTTAGTAAAATTGTTAGTTCACTGGTTACCGACATTATAATGCCTCCCATTGGCAAGATTGTTGGGAATATTGACTTTTCTAATCTTTTTATAAATCTTTCCGATAAACCTGTCGCAACTCTAGCCGAAGCAACGAAAATGAAAGTACCGGTTATTGCTTATGGCCTTTTTTTGACAAACATAATTTACTTTCTGATTATAGCTTTTGTTATTTTTATACTGGTAATCCAGTTAAATAAATTAAAAAAAGAAGAAGTACCGGAAGCAGATCGTCTATGTCCTTATTGCAAAAGTGAAATTGCTAAAGACGCCACTAGGTGCCCACATTGCACTTCACAGCTAAAAGATTAAAAAAAATGGAGGTATGGTCTTGTCAGTTTATGATGTATTACAAGAGCGTGGCTACTTAAAACAAGTATCCCACGAAGAAGAAATCAAGGAATTATTGGAGAAAGAGAAAATAACTTTTTATATCGGTTTTGATCCTACAGCCGATAGCCTGCATGTAGGTCATTTTATTGCCCTTATGGTTATGGCTCATATGCAAAGAGCCGGTCATCGCCCCATTTGTCTGCTTGGTGGTGGTACCGGTATGATTGGAGACCCTAGCGGCAAAGATGATATGCGTAAAATGCTAACCCCTGAATTTATTAACCACAATATTGAGTGTTTCAAAAAACAAATGTCTAAATTCATTGACTTCTCTGATGGCAAGGCAATTATGGTTAATAATGCAGATTGGCTATTAGGAATAAATTACGTTGAAATGCTTAGGGAAGTTGGCGTACATTTCTCTGTTAACCATATGTTAGCTGCGGAATGTTTTAAAAAACGTTTAGAAAAAGGTCTTTCCTTCTTTGAATTTAACTACATGATTATGCAAGCCTATGATTTTCTAACCCTAAACCGTGAATACGGCTGTGTTCTGGAAATGGGTGGTGACGATCAATGGTCTAATATGCTAGCCGGAGTGGAACTTATTCGTCGTAAAGAGCAAAAAAGCGCATTCTGCATGACCTCCAAATTGCTAACTACCAGCGAAGGCGTAAAAATGGGCAAAACTGTTGGTGGTGCTCTCTGGCTTGATCCGGCAAAGACCTCCCCTTATGACTTCTATCAATACTGGCGCAATGTAAATGATGCTGATGTGGAAAATTGCTTAGCACTACTTACCTTCTTGCCTATGGAGGAGGTTCATCGCTTAGGTTCCTTGAAAGATTCTGCTATAAACGAAGCTAAGATTATTTTAGCTTATGAAATAACAAAATTAATTCACGGCGAGGAAGAAGCAAATAAAGCTAAAGCAGCTGCAGAAGCTCTCTTTAGCGGCGGTAACAATATGGATGATGTCCCCACTATAAGCATCACTAATGCGCAATTGGGACAAAAACTAATTGATGTTTTGACAGAAAATAAGATTTTTGCCAGCAAAAGCGAAGGACGCAGTTTGGTAGAGCAAAATGGCTTAACCTTGGGTGAAAGCAAAATCACTGACGTCGACAAAATTCTTACTGCTGACGATTTCGATGCTGAAAAAAGCATTCTTGTTCGCAAAGGGAAAAAGAAGTTTTATAGACTAATAAGGGAATAAGGGCATACAAAAAGGCTACTCGCGAAAATTTGCGAGTAGCCTTTTTTACATTGTGCAGTTTTTGCGACTAAGTCGCAAAGTGCAGTTATGGCAAAGCCATAGTGCAGCGTATAAAAGAATGTGCAGATTTGCCTGCGGCAAAGTGCAGTTATGGCAAAGCCATAGTGCAGCTTCAACTTCGTTGAGTGCAGCTTTTCGAGCTTGCTCGAAAGTTGTGGTTGTTTTCGTAAACGAAAACTAGAAATTAATAAAACCATAAAAGGCAAGACAAATTTAAATC
>JAAYAE010000233.1 GCA_012719555.1 Acholeplasmataceae bacterium
CGGGGACTGTAATTGCGAATTTGCATCTCCTTGATCTGCAAACTCTCGAATGTTTTGTTTAGATTCATAATGATAATTAATTGAAGTTATTACGCTTCAAAATTATCACTATTCTAATTTACCGACAGGTTTAGTTCAACGGATGGCGGTATGGTTAGTTGCCGATTTCGAAGCACTTACCTATCAAGTTACAACTACTTTTGATACGAGCTGTGCCGCTCGAATACCCACTGCACCGGCAATTAACTATACCGCGTGTTAGGCACTGGGCTTGGTTCATTATCAAGACGTTACGCTTCATTTATCTCTAATTATTTTTCAGGGTCGGCAGTCTTTCTGTGCGGAAGGGCTTGGATGCTCTTTGGCAAAATTTGGCTGGAGCGATGGCTCGGTGCGTTTTGCCAATGTGCATACAAGCGAAGGGATGGCTATCCACTTACTATTTCCGTCAATTTTTCTTTAAACTGCGTTTCCCTTTCTGTTTTATTATAAAATGGCATTCCAATGATTCTTATTTTATCATTTTCATGCAAAATTGCTTCTTCTTCAATGTCTGCAAAGAATTTTTCTTTCCAGTCGTCTGTCGGTATCAAGTGAGTTCCTTTTGGCTCAATGAATAACTGATATACAAGATTTTCTCCGCTTTCTTTCTCTGTCATAAATAGTACATAATCAGGTTCGGTTGCTTTTCCATCGCTGAATCTGAATATTTTGAAAAATCTCTCGTTTCGTATCAGGTAAATATCTTTGAAACGGTTTTCAAGTTCTTCCATCTGCGAATCAAGGAATTTTACCAGTAATTTTTCTTCCGATGAACCGTAATTATCAGTATATACATGCCAATCCCTTGATTTCAAATCAAGATAATACCGTTCATCAATATCAGAACGCATTTGTGATTTACCTGTTTCTTTGTCGGTATTTTCTTCAATGGCAAAATACATTTTTTTGTCACGGAACACTTTACGAATCGGCTCTCTTTTAAATGTTTTTGTGCCCCTATAATCACCGAAAGTCTGATTTATTTCTTCGGAAATTGAAGTCAGGAACGATAAGCAAACATTCAATTTATCTTTTGGAGTTAGGTTTTTAATATCCTTTTCAAGTCCGATTACATCAACTTCAATTTCTGACAGTTTTTTTGCAATAAAGTCATCAACCGATTTTACCGATGGAAAATAGCGTTTCATACTGCTAAAGTGATAAAAAGGAATTTTATTCATTGCCTTTTTCAATATCACTTTATCCCAAAGTATCGGTTTGTATGATTGTGTTTTACGGTCAACTTGTTTGGTTTCCTGTTCGGTAAAAATTACAGATTCTGCGGTTGCCAATGTCCGTAATTTGTATTCATGTTTTTTACGGATTGCTGGTTCCTGATATTCAAAATTTAATTGTGGGTCGTTCTCAACTTTTTTGTTAATGAATACAAAACCTGTTTTATAAAATTTCGATTCTTTAAAATCATCTTTCAGTTCAAGAAAAACCTCTTTCTTTTCCTTTGGAACAATTCCAATTTCTTGTAAAGCGGTATTTAATTCCTGTATGTATCTTGGATTGTGCGAACAATGATAATGCAGTTCTTCGCAAATCCTCATTTCATTTTCTAGGTCTGTATCGAATTTTCGTTGGTCAAGCGGTTGTTCTTCTGAAATTTTAAACGGAAAATATCTTGCGCCTCGACCAATTAATTGAGCTTCCTGAACGGTTGTTTTCCCTGGTTTCCCTCCTTTAGAATCTCGTGTTTCATATAAACGTACAATATCGTAAAGGTTCAAAACGTCCCAACCCTCGTTTAGCTTATCAACGGCAAATACAACACGATATTCATTGTCTTTTGCTTCAAGCGTATTTATTATAATCTGTTTTTCGTCTGTATCGTTTTTTGAATTAACCGAAATGATTTTATCTTCCGAAAAATCATCTTTTAATTCATCAATCAGGTTGGCAGTTGTAATTTTTGATTCTTCAAAAAACTGAAAAGCTTTTTGAAGGGTTTCATTGCCTTTTAACCCTCTGATTTTGTTTATATCGGTTTCAGAAAGATTTTGTATTTTGTCTTTAAATTGCTGTTCCATTTCTGCCGATTCTGCCGTGGTTTTTGATTTCATCATTACCACAGGTTTAATCAGCAATCCATGTTTTGAAAACACTTTCTTCTTATACTGGCTTAAAATTATTCCTTCCAACGCACGGTCAACCGCTTCAAGGTCGGCTTGCAGGGTTTTTACTTCTTTTGAATAACCATCTTCACGGAATTTTTTAAGGTCGTAATCGAAAAGCAGTTTTGAGTTGTATTTTGCAGCAACCGAAGGGTGCGAAAGTTCCAATGTGGCTGTAAATTCCAACATTACATTATCAGAATTGGAATCAAAAATGCGTGTAATTGTATTTTCCCATGAACGTTCAACTTCCAATTCTTCACCTGTTAGTTTTTGTTTGGTGAGTGAATTTACATGGTGGGCTTCATCCGAAATTAGCACTATTTTTTTGTTGGCAAAATCTTCAAATGTTACACTGTTTTCTCGTGGTGTGTTCAATCGGGAGTGTAAGCCCTGTATAGTTGAAAAATGCATATTTATATCATTGTCGTTTACGCTCTCGAAATTATCCACTTCACAAATCGAAACAGGTTGATTATTAATATTTATCTGCTGTGCAAACAAGTATTTGAGCGATGCCGAATTTAAAAAGTTTTCTTTCGTTTTACGGATTATAGTATCGGTATTTACAAAGAAAATAAAATTGCGGTAGCCCATTTTGTAAAGCTCCACAATTGCACCTGCCATAATCAAAGTCTTTCCGCTACCTGTTGCCATGTGAAATAACAACTGGCTTGGTTTTCGGCGGTGTTTGTATTTGTTGAGATAATAGGTAAACCGTGCAAATGCCTCAATCTGGTAAGGTCGTGCTTCGTATCGTAAATTTTGTTTGATATTGTCGGGCAGAACAAGTTCAATAACTTCATTCTCCACCAAAACATCAAAGGTTTTATCTAAACGTTCTTCTGCCATAAACTATTTCGTATAATACTTTAATCTTCTGTTATTAAATGCTTTCATTTTCCCTTCTAAAATATCAACCACTGTTTTGTTTATTTCGGGATTTTCAATTGCACCACTTACATTAGATACTAAATAATCATTTTCTTTATCAATATCCATTCTAATAATTTGGTCAGCGTCGGCAACTACAGCCAAATTGGGATTGTGAGTAACCATAATTATTTGTCTACGCTTTTTTGCTTCACGTATGTAAGGAACTAAAATTTCGCTAACACTTTGATTGTCTAAGTTGTCTTCGGGCTGGTCAATCACCAAAGGTTTATCATCTTTATCCAGAATTAAATAAAAAATCAGCAATAATCCACCCCTTTCACCTGGCGAAAGTTCACTTAAACCTTTGTTATTTAATTTAAGATTGTATCTGGGATTTAAGTAATCTAATGAAAACATGAAGTTTAAAAATTCAATTTCAGTTGTGCTTTCCTTTAATAGTTTATCTTTAGTTAATATCTCATCAATAAAACTCGTTATATTTTTTGCTTTATCAAAATCGTAATTTTCAACTAACTGCTTTAAAAAAGAATCGGCATTTTGATAAAATTCCTTATACCGCTTAACATATTGCTCAAAGAAATTCCTATAAAAGAATGGTTCAACTTTAAATGATGTTTCTAGTGTGATTTGTTGGTCAATTGAATATTGAGTTAGTAAATCTGTAATGGATTTCTTGATACTGTTATAAATGTTTTGGATTTCTTGTTTCTTCTTGAATATGGATAATGTTGTTTCATTTCTCTGCTTATTTTTTAATTCTAGCTCTTTTCCTAGTTCATTTTCTATAAACTCTCTTTCTTTTTCATAAAATTTCAGTGTGTCCGGAATGTTTACCTCTCCTTCAATTGCTTTCTTCTTTTTTTCCCAATCCTTTAATTTCTGAAGGTAATCATGATAATCTTTAAATGGCTTATCTAGCTCATTTTCTAATTTTGCTTTTTCTGTCTTGTGTACACCAAACTGAACAACAAGGCTAATTTCTTTACCATCATCATTTTTTATTGAATCTTTTGAAAGAAAA
>JAAYAE010000234.1 GCA_012719555.1 Acholeplasmataceae bacterium
ATATTAGGGTTAGTGATTTATAACCGTCGGGGGAGTTCTACACCCCTAAAGGCAAGGAGGGAAATACATGCTTTCACTTACACTTGAATTAGTAAAGAACAATCCTAAACGCAGCAATGCAGACTGCCTTAAACCTTTTGCCCCCAGCGAGGTTAAAAAGGTGAGAGCTTTTCATGAAAGTATGTGGGGTTACTATCATGCAACTCCCTTGCGAGAATTAAAAAACTTAGCGGCGTGGTTGGGAGTTAAAAGTATTTTTGTAAAAGATGAGTCAAGTAGATTTAATCTACAATCTTTTAAAGCTTTAGGTGGTTCCTTTGCCATCGCTTCTTATTTGGCAAAAAAATGTGCTTGTCCGTTGGATTTTGACAAATTAACCTATGAGTCTGTGCAAGAAAAAGTAGGAAATATAACTTTTGCTACAACTACTGACGGCAATCATGGCCGCGGTGTTGCCTGGACAGCTCGGATTTTAGGGTTTCCTTCAGTAGTTTATATGCCTAAGGGTTCCGCTCAGGAAAGGGTGGATAATATAAGGCGTGAGGGAGCTGCGGTGAAGGTTACGGAGCTTAATTATGACGATACTGTGCGCCTTTTAGCTAAGGATGCCCAGCAAAATGGTTGGGTGGTTATTCAAGATACTGCCTGGCCGGAATATGAGGAAATACCTCTATGGATAATGCAAGGTTATAGCACTATGGTAGAGGAAGCGCTGGAAAAAATCCCCATAGCTCCTACCCATGTGTTTGCTCAGGCTGGTGTAGGTTCTATGGCCGCTGCAGTACAAGCCGTAGTTGCCAATCGTCACTATAGAAAGGACCCTGCCTTTATTATTTTAGAGGCAGCTGAAGCGAATTGCTTTTATCGCTCCATGAGTCAGGGGGTTCCGGTTAGCGTTAAAGGGGATTTAAACACTATTATGGCTGGCCTAGCCTGTGGAGAAGTTAATCCTTTGGCTTGGGAGATAATTTCGAATTATAGTGCTTTTTGTCTTAGTTGCCATGATGATGTTGCTGCTCTGGGCATGCGCCTTTGGGGAAATCCTTTGGGGGATGATCCCAAAATAACTGCCGGAGAATCAGGGGCTATTGGGGGCGGCGTTATAGGGCTCTTAGATAAGTATCATAATTTAAAAACTGATATGGGCATTAATAAAGATTCAGTTTTGCTCTTCTTTAACACAGAGGGAGATACAGTTCCTAAAAACTATCTTGATATAGTTTGGGGTGGGAAAATACCCTGTGACTTTAGGAGTGATGTTTAATGTTGAAAAAAATATTAAGACTGGTAATATTTACTATAGCCATGATTTTACCACTATTGGCATATGCGTCAGGAGTTAAACCAAATGCTGTTCAAAAAGATGAAGCGGCATTGTTGGGGCTTTATACGGGAAATAATGAGATGCTTTTAGTGCGTGAGGCGGCAGGTAAACTGGCGCTAGTTTATCGCTATAAGCAAGATGATAAAGATTTTACTGCTAGTAATATTTATCCCCTGACCCGCGAACATTATGATTCATATACAATAAATGAAGCCGGTCCAATGACAGGAGCCGAGAGCAATATAAAATTTGATCGGGATAAAGACGGTAATGGTGTTAGCCTTAGATTGGGGGAACACAACTATACTCGTCAATTTACTAATGGAGAAGATGGGAAACCCTTTAGAATTACTCCGGAACAATCTTGGGAAAACATCCGTAAAGAAGCTGATACGTCGGTATTTCCGGTACAAAAGGCAGCCAACAGAGCAAATTTAGTTGATTTGGCTGAAGTTGTACCAAATTTACATTATGATTTACGTTACACAACGGGAAACAATATTTTTGGAGTGCCTTTGGTGACTAGTAAAAAAGCGTATTTAGATAAAGATGCTGCCATGGCCTTAATGCGTGTACAGGAAAGATTAAAGGAGTACGGCTACGGACTGGTAGTGTGGGAGGCTTATCGTTCTTGGCGTGATTTCAAGGTAGCTACATTAGCGCTGCCAAAAAAATATAAAAAATTGTTACCAACGGCAGAAGAGGGTTATCCTCATAATACAGGGCGGTCTATTGACGTAAGCTTGTATGATTTGGACAGTGGAGAACAAGTGCAAATGATTAGTGATTTTGATGAACAAACCCCGGCACAATATAGTGGATTCATAGGCGGTACCCAATTGCAACGCTGGCAGCGTGATTTATTGCAAGCGCTTATGGGCTTGGAAGGTTTTGACTCTATTGATATGGAATGGTGGCATTTTGATTATAAATCTGCAGAAAAATATCAACTTCTTAATGTTTCTGTTGATAATCTCTAAGGATTTTCTTTTATACAATAATATGTTAAGATGTTACCATAAGTAAGTGCGATGGTCATATGTTAAATATGTTTGCTAGCAAGGTGCTTGCTAGTTGATTTTACTATGATGATAGTAAAAAAACCTTGAGGAGGGAAATAGTAATGAACGTATACGATGAAATGAACAATTTATGTAAAGCTATGAAAGAATCCAGAGAATTTTCTATGATGAAGGAAGCACGCATAAAATTAGCGACTGATAAAACCGCAGAGCCTTTGGTAAAAGATTTCTTGAAGCAAAAGCAAGATTTGGAGATAATCCAATACAGTGGTAAGCAGCCTGAGAAAGCTGATATAGAAAAGGTGCAGAAACTTTATGAAGTATTACAACTTAATCCCGTAGCTGCGGAGTATTTACAAACTTATATTCGCTTTCAAATGATGGTAGGAGATATTTCTAAATCTATTGGTGATACAATTAAAGAAGCTGTAGAGGGTTGAGTGCTTTGGAGAAATTTCGTGCGTGGCTTGAAGAAAATATGCAAGGCAGGTATTATCTGCAAGAGTCCATGAAAAACCACACCTCTTTTCACATTGGAGGTCCTGCAGATATAATTGTCATGCCCAAAGATGTGGAAGAGCTGCGACAATTATTAGCGTTTATTGGGGACGAAAACATACCTTTGACCATCGTTGGTAATGGTTCTAATATTTTGGTTAAAGACAACGGTATTCGTGGCGTGGTAATTAAAATAGGCAATGCGTTAAAAAAGTTGGAATGTAATGGTAATGTCATTGTAGCCGGGGCTGGCGTTTCTTTAGCAGCAGTTGCTATTAAAGCCGCTAGTTTTAATCTTACAGGACTGGAATTTGCTGTTGGTATTCCGGGGAGTTTAGGTGGCGCCGTGTTTATGAATGCGGGAGCCTATGACGGTGAAATGAAAAATGTTGTTAAGAGCGTAACCGTTATGCATATTAAAGATGGGTCTGTAAAAGTTGTTAAAGGTAAGAACTTAGACTTTGGATATCGTTGTAGTGCTTTGCAAGCTATGGAGTGTATTATTACCGAGATAACGCTGAAATTAGTTCCTGGCAAAAAGGAAGCAATTGCCGAAAAAATGGCGGATTTTACTAATTGTAGAATTACCAAACAACCACTTGATATGCCAAATGCCGGTAGTATGTTTAAGCGCCCTCCCGGTCATTATGCAGGAACGCTTATTCAAGATGCGGGACTTAAGGGGTATAAAGTCGGTGGGGCACAGGTGTCAAAAAAACATGCAGGCTTTGTAGTTAACGTAGGAAATGCTACAGCTAATGATGTTCTACAGTTGATTAAAGATGTACAAGATCGTGTATACGAGTATTCAGGTGTATATTTGGAGCCTGAAGTACGAGTACTAGGTGAGTAGTTTATAACTTTTCAGATTTTCAAAGAAAAGATTATATATTAGTGTAAGCATTTGTCCTTGTCATTTTTAACGGGTGGCAGGGACATTTATTAAATTAAAAGGTAGGTGAGGAGAATGGAAGCTGGTGGCAGTAGTAGCCCTAATCCTTTAGGGCGAAGTATTGGCGTGGTGTTGGAAGATATAAATCTAAGAGCAGTTCATAAGGATTTTATTCTCCTCATCTAACTTAATAATGAACCTTTCATGGATGGGCTCTGACCAAAGAATTTCAAAGAGAAGCGGAGGTACAGACACATGAAAGAAAACGAAGCTTTAGATAAAGAGGTTGTATTACATGATGCCTTGTTAGCGGCATTGACCTCTAGAGATGATACTGCTATTTGTCAAATCGTGGAAGATACGTACCCTATTGATTTGGGTATAGTGATGGAGCAGTTCTCAGATGAAGAAATCCTCTACTTGTGTGGACAACTAAAAGATGAGAAAGTAGCAGAAATCTTAGAACACGCAGAGGAAAATTTGCAAATACGCTTAATGCGAATTTTGGATAATAACCGTATCATATCCTTACTGCATTTTATGTCCAAAGATAATATTGTCGACATACTTGGAGATATGCCGGTTAACAGTCGCAAAGAAATAGTTAAGTTAATGAAGTTTGGCGAGCGTAAAATTATTCAAGATTTATTAGGATATGCTGAAGATACAGCCGGCGGTATTATGACCACGGAATATATCTCCGTTAAGCAGGATTTAACAGTTAGTCAAGCCCTGCAAAAGATTAAAGAAATAGGACCTAAAACCGAAGAGATTAATACTATTTTTGTTTTAAATAATGTGAAACAACTAGTTGGTACCGTTGCCTTGCGAGATATGCTTTTGGCGCAAGATACAACAAAATTGTCAGAAATAATGCAGGATAATGTTATAGCAGTTGAACCGGAAGCAGATCAAGAAGAAGTTGCCATGCTAGTTTCTAAGTATGACTTACATGTTATACCGGTAGTTAGTAAACGCAGAGGGTTGCTGGGAATAATTACGGTTGATGATATTATAGATGTTATAGTAGAAGAACACACAGAAGATATGCTGCGTTTAGGCGGTGTAAGTAAAGAGGAGAATATCGACAGTTCTTTAATGGATTCTGTGCGTATGCGGCTCCCTTGGCTTGTAATTAATTTACTAACGGCTTTTTTGGCTGCTTTTACGGTATCTATGTTTGAAAGTACCATTTCCCGTGTAGTTGCTTTGGCAGTTGCGATGCCTATTGTTGCAGGCATGGGTGGTAATGCGGGAACGCAAACCTTAGCTATTGTGGTGCGCAGTATTGCTTTAGGTGAAGTAAAGTGGGGGAATAATAAGCGTCTTGTTCTAAAGGAAATTTTTCTAGGCGTTATAAATGGTGCCGCTACCGGTGCTATTACAGGGGTATTAATTTATTTTATGTTTGGCAATGTTTATCTAGGCTGGATAATATTTGCTGCTATGATTTGTAACCTGGTTATTGCAGGGTTCTTTGGTTTTTTGGTACCTCTCATTTTAAAAGCCATGCATGCAGATCCGGCAGTGGCATCCAGTATTTTTATTACCACTGCTACAGATGTATTTGGGTTTTTCATCTTTCTGGGCTTTGCCAATGTTTTTATACAATATCTTTTATAAAATAATATCCCGAGGTGCGTTAGCACCTCGGGATATTA
>JAAYAE010000235.1 GCA_012719555.1 Acholeplasmataceae bacterium
AAATAAAAATATAAAAAGGGTTTTGCCCTAAACCAAGGAGGACCATATGGAGTTCGCATTTAACGAAGAGCAAGAAGAATTACGAGAGATGGTACGAGAGTTTGTAGAGAAGGAAATAACACCCTTTGCCGCGGAAATGGATCGCAATAATGCGCCAATGCCTGATTTATTTAAAAAGGCCGGTGATATGGGCTTGCTTAATGTTATTGTTCCGGAGGAATATGGTGGACCTGGACTTGATAGCGTCACTGTAGCAATGATTTATGAAGAGTTAGGTAAAGGTTGTGCTGGTATTGCCACTTCTATTGCTGCTAATTCATTGGCGTCTTACCCTGTTTTGTTAAAAGGTACAGAGGAGCAAAAGAAAACCCTTTGTGATTTATTGAATAATGGAGGTTTAGCCGCATTTGCGTTAACTGAACCAGGTGCTGGTTCTGACGCCGGTGGCGTTGCTACTAAGGCTGTTAAAGATGGTGACCACTACATACTAAATGGTAACAAAATTTTTATTACCAATGGTGGACTTGCTGATACTTATTTAGTTTTTGCTAATACTCGTAAATCCGGTGGCATTCGTGGATTGACGGCTTTTGTTGTTCCTAGAAACACTCCCGGATTTAGTGTTGGTAAAAAAGAAGACAAGATGGGTATAAGGCCTTCTAATACTTGTGAATTGATTTTACAAGATGTAGTTGTTCCTGAATCGGCTCGTGTTGGCCGCGAAGGAGAGGGCTTCCGTATTGCTATGAATACCCTTGACTCTGCAAGGCCCTTTGTGGCATCAGTTTCAGTGGGTTTAGCACAATCAGCTTTAGATATTGCTGCTAAGTATGCTAAGGAAAGAAGACAATTTGGACAGCCTATTGCTTCCTTCCAAATGGTACAAGCTATGATTGCTGATATGGCCATGAAAGTTGAAACGGCACGCTTGTTAGTTTATAAAGCTTGCTGGTTGCGTGACCAAGGTAAAGAGTTTGCTAAGGAAGCGGCTATGAGTAAATGTTATGCCGGTGATGTAGCTATGCAAGTTACTATTGATGCCGTGCAAGTTATGGGTGGCTACGGATATTCTAAAGAATATCCTGTAGAAAAGAAAATGCGTGATGCTAAAATTATGCAAATTTACGAAGGAACAAACCAAATTCAACGGCTGGTTATTGCTAATAAAATTTTGTATTAGGATATTCAGCAAAGGGCCTTGCATATTTTTTGCAAGGCCCTTTGCTATGAGGTAGAAAATGAAATTTTTTAAAAATTTACAACAAGATTTAAAAGCTTTTGTTTATCTTAATGCGATATTTATGCTTTACCGCATTATTTTTGTTTGTATATTTAGTTATCAATTAGTGAACATAACAGGGCAGGAACTGTTCATGACCTGTTGGTACGGACTGCGAATTTCTCTAAAAACAGCAGGGATGTTTACTCTTATAGGTGCTGTTTTAGCTACGCTGCCTAATATTTTTATTAAAAATTGGCCGAGTGATTTAGTGCGTAAAATTTGGCATAGCTTTTGTATTTTTGTTATGACTTTTGCCTTTTTTGCCAGGATTCCCTATTACCGGATTTTCAATTCCGGCTATAATCTTATGCTTTTTAATGGTATCAAAGATGACTGGCATGCTATTTATGAAACCGCAGTTCAGCAATATCAGCTGTATCCGCGTTTAGCAGGGGTTTTTATTACAGTTTTTATTCTAATTTATATTTTAAAGTTGCTTTTAAATACTACTACCTGGGAACCTGAAACACATAAAAAAACAATTATTGCGGTGACTATATTCTTGCTGTTTCCGTTTATGTATATTGTGCGTTTTGGCGGTGGTTATAACTATGACACTTCTATTTATTGGGAAAATGCTGCCCGCATGAAATCCAACTTGCTTAATGAGGCTATTATGGATGATGGGCAAGCCTTGTATCGTACTTGGAGTATGTTGCAAAGAATGGAAAATGACGAACATATAAATGTGACAGCTTCTGAATTAAAAGAACAAATAAAAATATTGGGTGGGAATCCGGAGGCCAAAACCGTTGAACAAGCTTTTCTTCGTACTACTAAGGGTGGGTACTTAAGTAAACAACCACAGCAAGTGGTTGTTATTTTAGGGGAGAATTACGCATTATGGCCGTTTTTAGAGCGTTATCAAAATCTAGGTTTAGTTTCGTCAGGTGAAAAGCTATTGCATTCAGGTAAAGCGGCACGCATACCAAACTTTTTAGCTAATGGCAACGGCACAATGACTTCTCTTAAAGGTTTGATTTCAGGTCTAGCCGGGCAAGGGTTGTATGAAAATTATGAAGCTGAAACTTACAAAAATCCTTATGCTACAGGAATTGGTAATGCCATGAAAAAATTGGGTTATAAGACTGTTTTCTGGTATGGCGGGTTTAGCAGTTGGCAGGATATCGGAAAATTTACTAGGGCCCAAGGTTTTGACGAGTTTCACGGAGCTGAAGATATGGTGGGCACAAAGGCTAGTTCTTGGGGTATACCGGATGAGGAATTATTTACACACATAAGTGAGTATATAAAAGAACACGGTAATACTAAAACTTTTCATTTTATTTTAACCACCAGTAATCATCCTCCCTTTGGTCTTGATGTAGACAGCAAGGGTTTTAAGCGAAAAGAAGTTATGGCTGAATTGCCACCTAGCATTGGCAGAGACAAAGCTACCATTGACCAATTAGGGCATATATGGTATGCGGATCAAGCTATGGGCAATTTCATTGAAAGTACAGAGCAAAAAGATCCTACTGCTTTATTTGTGGTAACAGGTGATCATGCGGAACGTTTTAGTTTTGCCAAGGAAGAAACATTACAAGCTAATTCGTCTATTCCCTGTATATTTTATGGTCAAGGTGTTCGAGATGCTTGGTTTGCAGAAAATGCAACAGGCAGTCATATGCAGATTGTACCGACATTAATAGAAATATTAGCTCCACCCGGTTATAGCTACAGTAGTCTACTCCCCAGCCTCTTTGATGGACAGGCTATCAGCTTTAATCATAGGCTATGGGGTTATGGCTTAAATATGGGGAAATTAAGCTTGCTAAAGGAATCTGCTCTTACAGCGGCACAGCAAAAAGAAGTAGCGGCATATGCAGCTGCTGCTAAGAAGGTTAGTATTTGGCGCATAAAAAATGGTAATGCTATTGAATTGAACAATATTGTTTAGCTCTGCACATTTTAGTGCAGAGCTGCTTTTTTTGTGGTATATTACTTGTAGGATATAGTTAAAAAAAGGGGCGTGGAACTATGATTTATGTTATTATAATGTGCATAGTAAGCTTATGCGTGGCTTTGTTTGCAGTGCAAAATGCTATGACGGTAGCGGTAACATTTTTGGCTTGGAATTTTACAACCAGTTTGGTTATGGTCATATTGAGTTCTCTAATTGCTGGTCTGTTGATTGCTTTTTGCTGGGGTTTGAAGCTTAAGACCCAACACTATTTGCATGACCGCAAACGGCAGGAGCAGATTACAACTTTGGAAGATGAAAATACCAAACTACAAGAAGAAATTAAAATGCTCATGTATACGCAAAAACAAAGGCTGGCGGCACAAAGTATCAGCAGCCCAACATTTGCCTCGGACAAATTAAATGGTTTATCTGAACCAACTGTTATTCCAAGTTTCAAGCCTGAAAAATAAAGAATATCATTGCAGGCAGTAATTCAGTACTTAACATATATTATTAAGGCATGCGTTTTACTAGACAGGAGAGCCTATGTTAAAAAGTGAAATTGAACGGATAGAAAACTATAATTGGAAAAGAGCTGAAGAAATTGCCAATGAGCTGGAAATTTCTCCCCTAGTAATAGGCGTCCTGCTAAATAGAAATATAACTGATATAGATGAGATTAAAAACTTTCTTTATGGCAGTGAGGAGCCTTTTCATGATCCTTTTTTACTAAAGGATATGGCTAAAGCTGTTTTTCGTATTGTTGCAGCTATGGAAAAAGGCGAGAAAATAACTGTTTATGGCGATTATGATGTTGATGGTATTACTGCTAGTTCCCTTTTGTATATGTTTTTAAAAGAACAGGGAGCAGTAGTAGATGTTTATATTCCTAAACGCGAAGATGAAGGATATGGACTTAATAGTGATGCATTGCAAAAGCTGTTTGCTACAGGGACTAGGCTGCTTATTACCGTGGATTGTGGAGTTAGTGGTAATAAAGAGGTAGCAGAAGTGCAAAAGGGAATGGATATAATAATTACAGACCATCACACGCCTCCGAAAGAATTACCGGCGGCGTTTGCTATTATAAATCCGCACCAAAACGACTGTAGGTACCCATTTAAAGCCTTAGCAGGCGTAGGGGTAGCCTTCAAACTTTGTCAAGGCTTATACAAGTATTTGACAAAAGAAGAGGAGCTGTGGACTGACAAAATAGAATTTGCCGCTATGGGGACGGTAGCAGATATAGTGCCTCTAGTGGGCGAAAATCGTGAATTGGTCCGTTTGGGCCTCAAACGTATTAAACATACTAAAAGCAAGGGCCTGCTAGAACTCATGAAGGTTGCAGGAGTCGACTACAAACGAGTTACGGTTGAAACCATAGGTTTTGTCATTGCGCCTCGACTTAATGCCGTTGGTAGGCTTGAACATGCCATGAGTGCGGTAGACCTATTGACTACTGATGACAATACTAAGGCGGAAGAAATTGCCCAAAAACTTAATGAAGAAAATATTCTTAGACAAAGCATTAGTAAAAAAATTTTTGAAGAAGCAGAAGAGATGCTGCATAAAGCCGATAGCATAAAAACAGCTATCGTTTTAGCAAAAGAGGATTGGCATGCCGGTGTCGTTGGTATAGTAGCTTCCAGGTTGGTGGACAAGTATAATTTGCCTACTGTTTTAATTACTATGGATGGTGAAAAGGCTAAAGGCTCCTGCCGTAGTATACCACCTCTTAATATTTATGAAGCTCTCGAAGGCTGCAAGGAGTTTTTATTGCAGTTTGGTGGGCATAATCAGGCAGCTGGATTAACTTTAACAAAAGATAACATACCTAAGTTTAAAACTGCTTTTGCAGCTAAAGTTAAAGAAATGATGCCATTAGGAGACTATATTCCTACGGTAACCCCTGATTATTTTGTGCCTTTTGATAAAAAAATAACAGTGAAAACTATCAATGATTTAACATTATTGGAACCTTGTGGGGCGGCTAATCCTTTTCCTATTTTTGCTTTTGCAGACGCTACTTTGACAAATTTTTATACCATTGGCCGTGAGAAAAACCATATGAAACTTTTCGTAAACTATAGCGGGATACAGTATAAAGCTATTATTTGGAATGAAGGAGAACACTTCTCTCACTACTATGCCGGACAACGAGGAGATGTTGCTTTCGTTCCCAAATACAATGTTTTTCAAGGTATAGAGTCTGTGGATTTACATTTGTTGGCCATTAAGCCCTTTCGTAATATTATAGACATGCGTAACGGCAAGGAAAGCAAAAGATATACATTAAAAAACATTTTACAAACCGGAGAAAAAACTGTAATATATGTAAGTGACAAAAATGATTTTGCTCAGGTAAGTGTAAAGGGCAACTGCCACGTTTTTACCTATGAGCAGAAACTATTAGACAGTGGTATTAAAAATGTAGTCTTTTATGATTTACCGCCTATAGGGCTTTTGGACAGCCTTGCTTTGTTGCTGTCAGGACGAACAGATGTTGCCCTATATCTTCTTTATAATAATGAAGA
>JAAYAE010000236.1 GCA_012719555.1 Acholeplasmataceae bacterium
AGCCTATTATTTAGCGCCTAACTTTAGTGAAGGATTAGCATTGAGCGTATAATCACTGAATTCATTATTTTTATACATATAATACCCTCGAGCAGCTATCATTACAGCATTATCCGTACACAAAATCGGCGTAGGATGTACGAGCCTTGCCCCTACCTCAGCTGCCCCGATATCCAAAGCATCTTGCAACGCTTTATTAGCGGAAACACCACCAGCTAACACAATGTTTTTTAATCCTGTTTCCAGTAAAGCAAGCTGACTCTTTTTTACCAAAACCTCTATAATTGCTGCTTGAAAGCTAGCTGCCACATCGGCTTTTGGTACTTCTTTGTCATTTTGCTCCAGACCGTGAATGTAGTTAATAACAGCGGATTTTAAGCCACTGAAGCTAAAATCATAGCTGCCTGGTAATAAGGGCCTAGGAAAATCTATGGCGTCTTTTTTACCTGATAACGCCAATTTTTCTATCTCGGGACCACCTGGATATTGCAAGCCCATATAACGAGCAATTTTATCAAAAGCCTCGCCTGCTGCATCATCGCGAGTCTGCCCTAATAATTTAAATGTATTATAGTCTTCTACTGTAAGCAAGGAAGTGTGCCCACCGGACACTACCAGCGCCAAAAATGGCGGCTGCAAATTTTCACCGGATAAAAAGTTGGCAAAAACATGACCTTCCAAGTTATTAACACCAATTAAGGGTTTGTCATTGGCAAAGGCCAACGCCTTGGCTGCTGATAGCCCTACCAAAAGAGCCCCCACTAAACCGGGTCCGTAAGTAACGGCTATGGCATCTATATCGCTAATAGTTAGATTCGCTTGTCCCAGTGCTTCATCAATAACCGGCATAATATTTTCTATATGTTTACGTGAGGCAATCTCAGGTACTACGCCACCAAATTTTCTGTGAATAGAAATTTGAGTAGAAATAATATTTGATAAAACTTCGCTTCCATTTTTAACAACAGAGGCCGCTGTTTCATCGCAACTACTTTCTATGCCCAATATATATATATCTTTCTCTGCCATTTGCTTTTCACCCTTGCTCTGTCTTCAGCCACATAATGACTGCGTTCTCATTATTATCTTGATAGTAATTTGGTCTAATTCCGCTTTCCACAAAACCATTTTTTTCATAAACCTTGCGGGCCGCTATATTAGACTCTCGTACTTCTAAGCTCACTGCAAGAGCGCCCTGGCTCATGGCACGTTCAATCATATCGGACACCAGTAAATTTCCTAAACCCCTGCCCTGCAACTTGCTAGCAACGGCTATCCTAATAATTTGTGCTTCCCCAGCTACCAGCCAATAACCTGCATATCCTACAATTTCATTGTTTATTTCCAATACGCTATAGTAACTAATATTGTTATTTATCTCTGTAAGCCAGGTTTCCTGCGACCATTCATCCTTGAAAAGCTCTCTAGCCAATTCTTTCACAATGTTAATGTCCGCAGCGGTCATTCGTCGGATTTTACTAGATTTTTTTGTCGTTGTTCCCATAATTCTTCTGCCTCAGATCTTCTAATATAGAACGGCTCTAAGCCGAAATATTGTCTATCTTCTTTTCCCAAATGTTGTTTGATGCCTAACATAGCTACTGATGTAGCCTTAGGCATGCTAACCGTGCAAGGTGCACAAGTTACTCCACAAGGTAATACCCCTGCTAATTTTGCACATTCACCCAACAATAAGACGTTTTTATTATAAGCCGCTAAAATAGTTCCTAATTCGTTACCAGGCACAACCCTAACAGCATCAACCTCATGAATTTCGCCCTGCTTCCACTCATAAATGGTCAAATAATAATTGCCTTTTTGGGCATCCAAAATCGGTGCTAAGAGGATTCCTTCTATTGGCAGGTTATAAGCTAATGCCTCTAACGTATTTACTCCAACCAAAGGAATCTTCAGGCTATAGGCTATAGCTTCCGCTGTTGCCAGCCCTATCCGCAACCCGGTAAAAGACCCTGGTCCTATGCTGACCGCCATAAGCTCTATATCACTTTTCTTAATACCGGTACGAGTAAAAATTTGTTCTAGTTGGGGCACTAAACCTTCTGAATGCGTCATGCCCATATTAATTTCATAAGCTGCCAAGATTTCCTCATCGCGGCATATTGCCACAGAACAAACTTTGGTCGCTGTATCAATTCCCAGCGTTAACAAGCGTCCACACCTTCTCACAAAGTTCTTTGTAATGACTGCCGTAGGCCTCTAAAAAAATCCTGCGGCCGGTCTCTTCTTTTACTATTTTTACGAGTAAATACTCTTGGGGCAATTCTTCTTGAAAAAGCTCTCCCCATTCAATAAGGGTAACACCATTATTACCTACATATTCACCAAAGCCGATATCTTCCAACTCTTCAGCACTGTTTAGGCGATATAAATCAAAATGCTTTATTTCCAGCTTGCTTCCTTTATAAATATTCATAAGGGAAAAAGTTGGACTATTAACATCACTAGGACTAACCCCTAGGGCTGTGGCAACAGCCTTTGCAAGACAAGTCTTCCCCGCGCCCAAATCTCCTGACAAGCACAAAACATCACCATCACTTAAGAGCGTACCCAATAAATGGCCTAACTTTTCTGTTTTTTCTTCGTCCTTACAATATATATTGTTCATAATGGCTTATTATACCATAAATGTAAAAAAAAAACTGTAATAGCTCTTGGGATTACCTATTTGTTAGATTAAGTAAATGCTTGTGCAATAAGTTGTACCATTTAAAGTTTACAAGCTCCCTATTAGCAAAAAGGCTTCCCATATTTTATATGAGAAGCCTTTTTTATAGTTATATTAATCAACACGAGGCCCTGCATTTAAAATATCCTCAGTGACTACTCCTTGAAACTTCTTAATATTATCGGCAAATAAAAGAGCCAATTTGTTGGTATATGTATGGTAAGCCTCTTTGTCAAACCACGTGTTAATAGGATTTAAAATATAACAAGGAACATTAGGACAAGCGTTCGGTATATCTAACCCGAATACCGGTGTTTTGCTCCACCCACCTTTGCCTAGCTCATCATTTAAAGCTGCCATTATCATAGCTCTAGTGTATTCCAACTTCATGCGGCGTCCTACGCTGTAAGGGCCTCCGCTCCACCCGGTATTTACCAAATAAACATTAGTTTCGTGCCTAGCAATACGCTCACCTAGCAGTTTGGCATAAGTAAGAGGCGGCAAGGGCAAAAACGGTTCACCGAAAGCTGTAGAAAAAGTTGCCTGTGGTTCAGTAACGCCACATTCTGTACCGGCTACCTTACTGGTATAACCTGCTAAAAAATGGTACATCGCTTGGTTTTTTGTAAGTTTAGAAATTGGCGGCAGTACTCCAAAAGCATCTGCAGTCAAAAAAATAATATTACGTGGATGAGTAGCACAGCTGGGAATCCTAGAATTAGGGATATATTCCAAGGGATAAGCCACTCTACTATTTTCCGTTATCTCCGTATTAAAGAAATCAGGCGCTCCCGTCTTCTCATCTACATACACATTTTCGATAACAGAGCCAAATTTAATCGCATTATAAATTTCCGGTTCTGCTTTTGCCGTCAAATTAACACATTTTGCATAACAGCCGCCTTCAATATTAAATATCCCGTTATCACTCCAAGCGTGTTCATCATCACCAATAAGTTCACGATTGGGATCTGCTGATAAGGTAGTTTTCCCTGTACCTGAAAGACCAAAGAATAATGCTACATCACCACATTTGCCAACATTAGCTGAGCAATGCATCGTCAAAATTTTGTGCATTGGCAACAAATAATTCATAACAGAGAAAATAGATTTTTTTATTTCTCCTGCATAACGGCCGCCACCAATAATAACCATCTTTTCATCGAAATTCAAGATAATAAAAGTATCAGAAAAAGTCCCATCTGTCTTTGGATCAGCTTTTACACTGGGAAGACAAATAACCGTAAAATCTTCATTTTCCCCTGTTGGTTCGTCGGTTTTAATAAACAGTTGTTTGACAAATAATTGCTGCCAAGCAAGTTCATTAATAAACTTTACTCGCAAGCTGTATTTATCATCGGCACCTGCCTTTAAATCTGAAACATACACTTTATGCTTCTTAACAAAATCAGACATTTTGGCATAAAGTTTAGCAAAGGTTTCAGGACTGCAGGGCTTATTATTACTCCAACATACCGTACCATGTGTTAAAGGGGTGTCAACAATAAATTTATCATTAGGGGATCTTCCCGTGTGTTTGCCTGTTACTACACGCAAAGCACCGTTTTGTGCGAAAGTTCCTTCCCCATTACAAACTGCTTCCTCGATTAGTTCTCTGATACTTAAATCTTTTATAACTTTTTTCGCATTTTTTAAGAAAGCCACGCTGCTTACTTCTGCCATGTTTAGCACTCCGATCAATATATATTTGCCCTATAATTAAACCCCGCTCATTCAACTATGTGAAAATAAAATTATAAATCGCTCATAGACCATTGTATAATATGCAACCTAAGGAATATCAATTCACTAGAATTGACGCCATACTAACAGTACATTAATAAGGGTACAAATTTTAAAAAATAAAAACAGCGCCTTCATAGATTACAAGAAGGCACTAAATTTCAATTTAGTAACACGATACACGAACCATAAGGACATCTTCAACTGTTATATTATTTCAGTTTTGCGAATAATTGTCAATATCTGCATATTGAACAAACAACGCACAAGCAATTTGCCTGTGCGTTGTTTGTTATCTGCTAAACATTAGTGTATAAAACATTTTTAATCACTACATACTCTTATTAATTACAACCAATGAACTTCCAATGGGTTACGGTCTACCAGCCTTTTAAACTTATATTTTGGATACCCAACCATAACTGCCCCGGTTATAGCTTTATCCTTGGGTACGTTAAATAACTCTAATAAAGGAGCATAACCTGCAAATATACACATTTCTACTATTCCTGCCCAACAAGAGCCCAAGCCTAGAGAAGGTGCAAATAATTCAAGGTAGGCAAGAGAAAAAACACTGTTTTCCCTGCCCCGGACAAAATCCTTTTGCGCCATTGCTAAAATCAAATGCGGAGCATCACGCAAAATATTATCCAATCCCTGTTCCCTATAAGCACGAATATGAAGAGGAAGGCTCCAATGTGTCTTGGGCCCCTTTAAAACCTCTGCTTCCATCCATTCAATAACTACTTCAGTTACCCGTTTAAGAAGTTGTTTATCATTTATAATAAGATAGGATATCCCTTGCCCATTACTGGCAGTAGGGGCAAATCTCGCAATTTCTACTAACTCCAACAACTTATCTTGAGGAACCAGCGTATTCTTATAACAACGAATGGATCTACGCGATCTAAGAAATTGTTGAGCAGTTTCTTTGTCTAGAGGCGGTAATTCCTTTAACTCAGTTTGATTCTCCAAAGGTGTTTTTATATTGTTAATGGCCCTTTTCGGACAAATAGCCACACAATGGCCGCAGGCAATACAATTTTGTGCCATTAGCTCTTCAGGGACCTTTTCTCCCATAACTAAAACGCCGGTTGGACAGGCAGCTATACAAATACCGCATTTAATACATTCTTCAGTATTGACTTCAATTAATGCCATTATTCTTCCACCTCTCTAACAAATTTAGCACCCATAGCAAAAGCTTTTAAACAATCATTGGGAAATTCTGTCTGTCTTCTTTGTTCTTTTTGCGGAACATTGAATTTAGGTGCCACATATTTAGAATAATCATCAAACTGATAGGTATCAGTAACAAATAGTGATTCTGCAAAACCAAATATGCTCTTCATAAATCTTTCATTAACCTTAAAATGTTGCTCATATCCCAATTCTTCAACTTTATCTTCAGCTGAGTTCATTGTATATATAAAGCCTGTGGGTATTTTTCTAGGGAAAAGCGTGGAGTATTTTTCATCATAGACTAAATAAGGATACAACAACCGTTCCATGAATGACCTCATTGCACCTGTAACAGCTCCAAAATAAATTGGTGAACCAAGAAGCAGGGCATCTGCTTGCTTGATACTCTCTAAGACAGATGTTAAACCATCCTTACATATACACTGGCCATAGCTTTTTCCGTCCTTTAGTTTACAAGCGAAACAGCTTATACACCCTTTGTAGTTAAGATCATAAAGATTAATAAGCTCGGTTTCTGCGCCTTGCGCAGCAGCTCCTTCCAGTGCTTTGTTGAGTAAAATTGCCGTATTCCCGTTTTTCCTCGGACTGCCATTAATAGCAATAATCTTTTTCATGAGAACCTCCTTACATTTTTTTACATATTGTATTTTACTGTTAAAGTGTATATCATAATATATATAAATGAAAGTATGCACTTTTATGGTAGATACTATATAAAAGGAGAGTAAAATGAATAAATGGGAACCCAATACCTGTACCTGTTCCGTAACTTACACGCTTTCTGTTGTAGGTGGTAAATGGAAATGGCTTATGCTCTTTAAATTGTTCAAACATGGCGTACTGCGCTACGGCGAATTAAAAAATACTATGCCGGCAATTACACACAAAATGCTGAGCCAACAACTAAAAGAATTGGAAGCAGCAGAATTAATA
>JAAYAE010000237.1 GCA_012719555.1 Acholeplasmataceae bacterium
TCCCTACATATATATAGGTTTATTCCAACTGTTTTAGTGTTTTTTTTATGAGATCGCCGCTAAAGCCACGGGTTGCTAACGCCCTTGCTAAATTGGCTGCACCTTTTTCATTAGTTAGTCCAAACTTTTTAGGATTCTTTTTAAGGCAGTCACTGCCAAAGTCAACTGCTCTTGCCGCTTCCTCTTCTTCTGTTAGTTTGTCTAATATACCGCTAATAAGTTCTTTCTTCACCTGCTTCTTCATAAGTGTAAGATACAAATGACCCTTACCATAATATTTTTTTGCTAACCACGAACGGTATACCTTATTTGCATAATTTTCTTCATTTAAAAGTTTGTAGTCTTTAAGCTTTATTACAACCTGATCAATAACTTCTTGTGGACATTGCCGCATACGCATTTTCCACTCTAAGTCTTGTTGGCTGTGATCACGATAGCTAAGCTTTGTTAAAGCAAACTCATAGGCCGCTGCTACCGAAGTTATTGGCGGCTTAGGCTTTGTCGGCATCGTCGCCACTACCTTCCGGGGTGGCCTCTGGGCTTTCAGGCACTGGGGGCAAAGGAACAGGAAGTGCTACTTCCCTAACTTTAGCTTCAATTTCAGCAGCCATTTCAGGATGCTTTTTCAAGAAATCTTTAGCATTCTCTCTTCCTTGACCAATACGCTCATCGCCATAAGAATACCAGGCACCACTCTTATTAATAATATTAAATTCAGCACCTAAATCTACCAAACAGCCTTCATGGGAAATACCTTCTCCATACATAATATCAAATTCAGCTTGTTTAAACGGAGGGGCAATTTTATTTTTAACAACTTTAACTCTCGTTCTGTTGCCAATCATGTCATTTCCACTTTTCAAAGTTTCTATTCTGCGAACATCCAAACGAACAGTGGCATAAAACTTTAGAGCACGACCGCCTGTAGTAACTTCAGGGTTACCAAACATTACTCCAACTTTTTCGCGGATTTGGTTGATAAAAATGGTGGAAGTATGGGATTTGGAAATAATTCCTGTTAGTTTTCGTAATGCCTGGCTCATCAAACGCGCTTGTAATCCTACATGTGAATCGCCCATTTCCCCTTCAATTTCAGCACGCGGAACTAAAGCGGCAACAGAATCAATAACTATAATATCAATGGCACCGCTACGTACCAATGCATCACAAATCTCCAGTGCCTGCTCCCCTGTATCCGGTTGGGAAATTAAAAGATCATCAACGTCTACGCCTAAATGTTTTGCATATTCAGGATCTAAAGCATGCTCTGCATCAATAAAAGCTGCATATCCGCCTGCTTTTTGTGCCTCAGCAATCATATGTAAAGCTACCGTAGTTTTACCGGAGGATTCGGGTCCGAAAATTTCAATAACTCTACCACGGGGAATGCCCCCCACCCCTAATGCAATATCCAAAGATAAGGCCCCGGTGGGAATTGTTTCTACGCTCATCTTGGCACCGGCTTCACCCCATCTCATAATGGCGCCTTTACCAAAATCTTTCTCTATTTGCTTAACGGCTGCATCAAGAGCCTTCGTCTTATCCATTTCCATCTATAATTCCTCCGTATTCTATGCTGAATTAATTTCTATGTTTATTATACAAACACTTGTTCGTTTAGTCAAGAGA
>JAAYAE010000023.1 GCA_012719555.1 Acholeplasmataceae bacterium
ATAGAAGATGTTTTTGCATGTTTTGTAAATGAGGGTGAAAAAAACTGTACTCTAAAAATGAGTACAGGAATTTTTACTAATTTTAGGATGGCCTCTAGCTTTGAAAAAAACATTTTGGAGCAACTTTATGCAACAAAAAGAATGGTAATATTGGGTAATCCAAGTTTTAAAAATTTGTGTTTAGATACTTCTATATTAAATCAAATATCTTGTTTGATTATTTTGCCGTTAATGTATGAAGACAAATTGCTGGGGTTAGTAGGAACAGCTTTTAAAAAATCAGGCGATGCAGTGGAAAATAAAGAACTTTCTTTGCTCCAACAATTTACTGATTTGGCCGGGATTTCTTTAGGGAAAATACTGGAAGAATATAATTTGCAAAAGATAATACGCAGGCAGAAAAAAGAAATAAGGGAACTTGAGCAGACAGAAGATAAGTATGCGCAGATGTTTTACATGAGTCCTGATGCTATAGTGCTTATGCATACGGATGGAACTTTTGCGGAAGTAAATCATAGCTTCACTTTAATTACAGGATTTTCCAAAGAAGAGGCTATTGGAAAAACGTTAAAAGATTTAGGCGTTTGGTTTAATATTGCAGACAGAAAGAGAATTCTAAAATTACTTAGTTCTCCGGATGAAATTGAAAAAATAGAAGTTCCCATATATAAAAAAATGGTCAAATTGTGCATACTCAAGTTTTGGCACGCAGAGTCAATTTAAATAAAAAACCATATTATATTGTAGTTGGGCGAGATATTAGCAGCCAAGTAGCTGCAGAGGGTAAACGTATTGAGCAGGTGGAGACAATCAAGCATATGGCTTATTTTGATCCGCTTACTGATATTCCTAATAGGAATAACTTGCATGGATGGCTGGCTAAGGAGCTAGTAAAGTCTAAAAATGGAAAAACAGAAGGTGTGATTTTTTCTGTTGATATGGATGACCTAAAAATTATTAATGATGCTTATGGGCATGATTTAGGAAATAAGATTCTTATTGCTGCAAGTAATAGAATTATAGAGGCTGTTGGGCAAAAAACGTTTGTTTCAAGAACCGGCGGGGATGAATTTATAGTAGTATTACAAGGTAAATACAGTAAAAAAAAGGTGGAATTTATTGCTGATAAGATAAGCAAAAATGTAAACAGAAAACAGGAATATTTAGATATGAGCCTGCATACAACAGTTAGTATTGGCATTGCACACTATCCTAGAGATGGTGCGACAGTCGAAGAAATTATTAAACATGCTGAAGATGCTAGGTATGAAGCTAAAAAAAATGGGAAGAATTGTTGGAAGTTCTATAACAAAGCAATGCAGGACGAAGCATATAAAAATATGCGGATGATTGAAGGGTTACGCTATGCAATAGAGCGTAGAGAACTTTCTGTTGTGTATCAACCACAGATAACTTTGCCCAAACGAACTGTTGGAGGAGTGGAAGCATTATTACGCTGGCATAGTCAAGAATATGGCAATGTGTCTCCGGAAATATTTATACCCTTGGCAGAGCAAGCCGGATTTATTAATAGCATTGGGAAATGGGTATTGACCGAAGCTTGTTTTTTTGCTAATCGTTTAGCCCAAAAAGGTATGGGGGATGTACGTGTTGCTGTTAATATATCGGCAAGGCAATTGGCTGTAGACGATTTTGTTGACGTTATCTCCCAGGCGGCAAAGGTGGCAGAGATTCAACCAAAACAATTGGAAATAGAAATTACGGAAAGTTCACTAATGGTTTCACTTGATGATGCCATAGCTAAGTTGGAACAGCTTAAATCAATGGGATTTAATATTGCGCTAGATGATTTTGGTACCGGATTTTCCTCTTTAACTTATTTGCGTAGATTGCCTATTAAGACCTTGAAAATTGATAAGTCTTTTATAGATATAATAGAGAGAGACCACTTTGGAACCAGGATGATTGGTGCAATAATTAATCTGGCAAAATCAATTAATATGAAAGTTGTGGCTGAAGGCGTGGAAACAGAAAACCAGCTGAATTATCTAGTGGACAAGGGTTGTGATTACATACAAGGATATCTGTTTAGTAAGCCTTTGCAAGAAAAAGAAGTATACGAA
>JAAYAE010000238.1 GCA_012719555.1 Acholeplasmataceae bacterium
AATGGTTTTTACCTTTAGTAATCATCCCCTGTCAGAAATACGTGGTTCTTTGGTTCCACCTTTACTTTTAGACAATGCTACTAAAGAAAAAATTTTTGCAGACCTAGGGGTTGACGTTTTGTTGAATATTCCTTTTACGGAGGAATTATCACAACTTAGTGGTCAAAAATTTTTGGAATTTCTTAGCGTTAATAATGTAAAAGCTATTGTTGTAGGAGCTAATTATAGTTATGGTTATATGGGTCGCGGCGATGTTTATTCTTTGCAGACTGATGGACCTATGTTCGGATTTGACGTATTGGTGCGCAAACTTATAAAGGTTAATGGTACGGTCGTTAGTAGTACTAATATTAGAAAATTTATTAGAGATGGAAGAATTGAGTTGGCAAGAGCTATGTTGGGACGAGCATATACAATTGTCGGTACTGTAGTTCATGGAGATGAGCGGGGCAGGGTTATTGGGTTTCCAACAGCTAATATTAATCTAGTAAAAAGCAAGTTTGTTTTACCTTCTAACGGTGTATATGGTGGCAAGGTAATTACCCAAGGCAAGACCTATATAGCCTTGCTAAATGTAGGCAATAATCCAACTTTTGGTGATAAGGGACTAAAATTGGAAGCCCATTTATTGAATTTTAAAGGTGATTTATATGGAGAAGAAATCGTTGTTGAATTTTACTATAGAATCCGTGGGGAAATAAAATTTCCTAATATAGAAGAATTAACAGAACAAATTATAAGGGACAAGGAAGAGATAGAAGGATTGTTTTAAAAGCAGTTAATGGGCAAAATTTGTGCCCATTAACTGCTTTTGTGCAGCATCGATTTTATCGAAGTGCAGCTTTTGCTCCGCAAAGTGCAGCTGTTCCTGCGGAACGTGCAGTATTGGAAGCGCTGCTTCCAAAGTTAAGGAAAGTTTTTTTCAAAAACTTGAACTTAAAAAATCAAGTTTGTTTTGTCATATTTTATTTTATAAATGATGTTTTCATTTGAAAACATCATTTTACAAACCTCTCCGACACCGATATAGAATATCGTTGCCACCTCTCCTACTAGGAGAGACAAAGAGCAAGTAATTAATAAATTCCTAGTTTTCGTTTACGAAAACAGCCATAACTTTTGAGCTTGCTCGAAAAGCTGCACTTCACACAGTGGAAGCTGCACTACGGCGAAGCTGTAACTGCACTTTGCGACTTGTCGCAAAAGTTGCACAAGAATAACAGTGAAGTTATGCTGCGCATAAGTGAAGAGACAACGTTGTTGTCAGTGAAGTGTTCGCAAGCGAACAGTATAAAAAGAATTGTGCAGTATCCGCTAACGCGGAAGTGCAGCTTTTGCTCCGCAAAGTGCAGCTGTTCCTGCGGAACGTGCAGTATTGGAAGCGTCGCTTCCAAAGTTAAGGAAAGTTTTTTTCAAAAACTTGAACTTATAAAAGCAATGAGTTTAAGGTTTTCATCTTTGTTTTTATAAAGTTAGTTTTCGGTTACGAAAACATCCACAACTTAGCCATAGGCTAACTTCACTGCACGAAGTGCACTTCACTTGTAGCTTGGCTACAACTTCACTGGCAACATAGTTACCACTTCACGGTTTTTATTTCCTAGGAGTTGCTTTCCCTCTGCACTTATGCTATAATACTAGAGCATTAAAGAACCTTGGCGTGGTATAACGATTCTCCAACGTATTCTACAGCTAGGGCAATTACAAAATAGGAGGTAAAATTATTATGATGACACCAGCTAGAAAACAAGAACTGATTGAAACCTATCGCATTAATGAATCCGATACAGGATCTCCTGAAGTACAAATCGCTATTTTAACTGAGCGTATTACGTACTTGACAGAGCATCTTAAGGAGCACAAAAAAGACCATCATTCCCGTCGAGGATTGTTAAAGATGGTAGGACAACGTCGCGGCCTGTTAAACTATTTAATGGCTAAAGACATTGAACGCTATCGCGTAGTTATTGAAAAATTAAAGATTCGTAAATAATTCAAAACTTAAAGGTGCGTTGCTAAAAGCAATGCACCTTTTTTGCTATAAAATAAAATTGATTTTTAGGTAATAAATCATTATTTTATTCTAAACAAAGTTTCCTATTTTTTATAATCTGTAGTATAATGTTTGGGTAACAAAAAAGAGAGAGAAAAGAGGAGGATGCTGAAGATGCATACGTACAGCATAGAGGTAGGCGGAAGAACCCTAACCATTGAAGCAGGAAAAATTGCTAAACAGGCAAACGGAGCAGTGCTAGTTCGCTACGGTGATACTGCAGTGGTAGTTGCTACTACAGGAACTAAGACACCAAGAGAGGGTGTTGATTTTTTCCCTTTGACAGTTGATTATGAGGAAAAAATGTACGCAGTTGGTAAAATACCGGGTGGCTTTATTAAAAGAGAAGGGCGTCCGGCTGAGTCAGCTATATTGACTTCCAGACTAATTGATAGACCAATCCGTCCTATGTTTCCGGACGGTTACCATAATGATGTGCAAATCGTTGCTACTGCAGTTTCAGTAGATCCTGATAATGCACCTGATATGCCAGCTATGATAGGTGCTTCTTGTGCACTTTCCATTTCTGACATTCCTTTTGACGGACCGATTGCCGGTGTTCGCATCGGTTTAATTGATGGACAATTTATTGTTTGTCCAACTGTTGCACAAGCTGAAATTAGTGAACTAAACTTGGCTGTTGCCGGTACTAAAGATGCCATTTTGATGGTTGAAGCCGGAGCCAAAGAAGTTTCTGAAGAAGTTATGCTAGACGCAATTTGGTTTGCTCATGCTGAAATAAAGAAACTTGTTGAATTTCAGGAAAAAATTCAAGCTGAAATAGGTAAACCTAAAATGGCCGTGCCTGTTTATATTCCTCCTGCTGAAATTGCAGAAGAAATTAAAACCTACGGTGAAGCTAAATTAAAGGCTGCCTTAATGGACGAAGATAAGCATCGTCGCGAAGAAATGGTTGATCAGGTAAAAGCTGAAATAGCACAAGTGTTTATTGAAAAATATCCGGAAAATGCTAAAGACGTTGCCTATATTACACAGAAGCTAATTAAAGCAGTTGTCCGTAGAACTATTTCTGTGGATAAGATTCGTCCGGATGGTCGTAAGCTCGATGAGGTTCGTAAGGTAACTTGCGAAGTTGGTATTTTGGCTCGTCCACATGGCAGTTCCTTATTTACCCGTGGTCAAACTCAAATTTTAAATGTTTTGGCTATGGCACCTCTTCGTGAAGCACAGATTCTCGACGGTCTTGGCAGCGAAGAAAGAAAGCGTTATATTCATCATTATAATTTCCCACCTTATAGTGTTGGTGAAACTAAACCTATGCGTTCTCCCGGCCGTCGTGAAATTGGGCATGGCGCTTTGGCTGAAAGAGCATTGTTACCGGTTATTCCTTCAGAAGAAGAATTTCCATATGCAATTCGTTTGGTATCAGAGGTATTAGAATCTAATGGTTCTTCCTCCATGGGTAGCGTTTGTGGTAGCACCTTATCCTTAATGGATGCCGGTGTACCTATTAAAGCTCCTGTATCCGGTGTGGCTATGGGACTTGTTAAAGATGGTGATGATTTCACGATTTTGACAGATATCCAAGGACTTGAAGATGCTTTGGGCGATATGGATTTTAAAGTTACAGGCACCGCTAAGGGAATAACAGCCATACAAATGGATATTAAGATTGATGGTATTAATAAAGAAATTTTCCAACAAGCATTGGCACAGGCTAAAACAGGCCGAGCTTTCATCCTTGATAAAATGTTGGAATGCATTGCTGAACCTAGAAAAGAACTTAAACAGTATGCTCCTAAGATTACTACACTTAAAATTAATCCGGATAAAATTCGCGATATCATCGGACCTGGTGGTAAGATGATTAAAAAAATTGTGGAAGAAACCGGTGCAAAGATTGACGTAGACGATAATGGCATAGTCCATGTAGCAGCTGTTAATAGTGAGAATGCAGATAAGGCAATTGCTATTATCAAAGGCTTGACTGCTACTCCTGAAGTGGGCAAGGTCTATACCGGTAAAGTTACTCGTTTGATGAATTTTGGAGCTTTTGTAGAGTTTATGCCTGGTCGTGAAGGTCTTGTTCATATTTCTCAATTGTCTAATGAACGTGTAGAAAAAGTTGAAGATGTTGTTTCTGTTGGTGACGAAATCGCTGTTAAATTAACAGAAATTGATCAAAAAGGACGCTTGAATCTCTCACGTAAAGCAGCTTTAAATAGTAAATAATTTATTGGAATAAGCATATTTGCGACTTTTGTCGGAATATGCTTATTTTTTATTATAGTATAGATATTGTTCTATATTCGTAATAGTCACCATATACAAGGTTGTAAATTTTTGCTATCATATACATGTTATACTTGGGGTCTATATATATAATTGGGAGATTATGCGGATATATATTTGTTGGGAAGATATGTATTGGGGGAGGAAATAAAATGGACTGGCACGATAAACGGGTGAAGTATACTGTAATTGCCGTGGTAGCTATTACAGCGGTTATTTCTTTGCAAATTTTTAATAAAGTTATGGGTGCACGAGAAAAAGCAAAGAAAGCTGCTATAGGTAAAAATATTCAAGTTTCTACTACTTTTGCAACTCGTCAAACTATTAAACCACTAATAAAACTAACAGGGAATTTAGATCCGTTATGGCAGGCAGATCTTGGGGCAAAAGTTTCTGGACATTTAGCGCAAGTTAATGCAAAAGTTGGGGATGTTGTAGGTGCAGGACAAGTACTTGCGACTTTGGACAGTGGTGAATTGACTGCCGTGGCAAATAGTACTAAGGGTAGTGTTTTCGATGCTAGAGCTAGTTTAGCATCTGCTGAAACCACCTTGGCGCGCTATGAGAAGCTCTACGAAACAGGAGCTATTTCCAAGGCCGATTTAGATAATTCACGGTTCACCCGTGATATGGCGGCAGGAAAATTGGCCGCAGCGGAAGGAAATTATGATAATGCAGTTTCTAAAATGAATGGTACTGACGTTATTTCACCTCAGGCCGGTACAGTTGTGAAGCGTTATTTTCAGGAAGGATATTATGCTGCGGCAGGCACTGCCTTATTTAATGTGGCCGATACGACTTCTTTGGTTGCGAAAATAAATATACCGGAAGGGCAAATTGGCGGGGTTACTTTGGGGGCTAAATGCCAAGTAGAAATTCCTGCTATGAATAGTATGAAAGTTGATGGAGTTGTTACAAAAATTGCTCAAGTTGCGGATGTACCGGCTCGCACTTTTGCTGCCGAAGTGACTGTTAACAATAGTGATAATAGCTTGCGTGGTGGATTGTTTGCTAATGTACTTTTACAAATGGCAGAAAAAGCTAATGTGTTAACGATTCCCCAAAGCGCTATTGTTATGCGTGAAGATCAAAGAACTGTTTATGTAGTAGATAGTGAAGGCCACGTAAGCCGCAAGGTCCTTGACACGGGGTATATCGGAGATGGCATAGTAGAAGTATTGAAAGGTCTTAGTGAAAAAGATGAAGTTGTAGTATCAGGTCAAAACCGTATTCGTGAGGGTAGCGTAGTTATCAGAAACAAGGACGGTAATAGCTGATGATTAGGCAATTTATACATAGACCTGTTTTTACAACAATGCTAATATTGGTGCTAGTTGTTTTTGGTATCCGTGCTTATCCTAGCCTAGGAGTTGATTTGTATCCTGAAATCGATTTACCCTTGGTTAGTGTAACAGTTACATATACTGGTGCCGCACCTGAAGAAATGGAAACCTTAGTAGTTAAACCCATCGAAAATAGGGTAAGCCAAGTTTCCGGTATTAAAACAATGTCATCTACCATACGTGAAGGCTATTCTCAGACAGTATTAGAGTTTAATTTAGGCACTGATGCTAAAGCTATGGCTAGTGAAGTCCGAGAAAAAGTAGCTTCCGTTCGGGGGAAATTGCCTGATGATATTGATGAACCTATTATTCAGCGAGTTGATTTATCAGCACAGTCTGTAGTTTCTTTTACCTTGGCTTCCGATTCTCGCAGCCGAGGAGAAATTGTGCGTTTGATTGAAAACGTTATAAAAAATCGTTTGCAACAAGTGGAAGGCGTCTCAGAAGTTACTTATTATGGTGCCGGTGATCGTGAATTAAAGGTTTGGGTTGATGCTGAAAAACTCAGCGCCTATAAAATTCCTTTCCAGACTGTTTACAACGCGGTAGATAATGCCAATACCAATACTCCCGGGGGCAGTGTAGAAGAAAAAGGTATGAAACTTACTGTTAGAACTTTGGGTAAGTTTAAAAGCGTTGATGATATGAAAAACATAGTCGTTTCCAACAATAACGGCAGAGTAGTAAAAATTAGTGATGTAGCTCGAGTTGATGATGATTGGGAAGAAGAAATATCGTATGCTAGGGCTAATAAAATACCAAACGTTATGATTAATGTGCAAAAACAATCAGGTAGTAATACCGTAGAGGTTATAGATGGCGTTATGGCCGCAATGAAGGAATTAAAAGAAACTCAGTTGCCGGCTGATATTAAAGTTGATACTTTGAGAGACACTTCTAAATATATTCGTGACAATGTTGCCGATGTGTGGTCCGCAATTTTATTTGGTGGATTTTTGGCCTTACTTATTACTTACTTGTTTTTGCAAAATTTCAGAGCAACCCTTATCGGTGGTTTGGCAATACCAACCTCAGTCATTGCTACCTTCGTTTTAATGAAGCAAATGCATTTTACCTTAAATAACATGTCCCTTATGGGCATTAGTTTAGCAGTGGGTATGTTAATTGATGACGCTATAGTACTTATTGAAAATATTTTCCGCCATATGGAAATGGGCAAGAAACCAATTCAGGCAGCACAAGATGCAACGGAAGAATTGTCTTTGGCTATTTTAGCGACATCTTTGTCCTTACTAGCGGTGTTTGTACCTATTGGTAGTATGGGAGAGGTTGTTGGGCAATTCTTCGCTCAATTCGGTTTAACAGTAGCCTTCGCGGTAGCATTCTCTACTTTTTCCGCCTATTCGTTGACTCCCATGCTTTCAGCATATTGGCTGAAGAAGCCTTTGGAAGTAGGAGGGAAAACAAATCCGCGCAATAAATATTTGCAAAAATGTTTAGATGTTTTCGAAAGAGGATTCCAATCTTTCCGTTCATCATATGCTGAAGTTATGCATTTTGCTATTAAAAATCCTAAAAAAATAATTAGCGTTTCTATTTTAACCTTGGCAATTAATTTTGCTCTAACTCCTTTTTTAGGTATAGAATTCCAACCTACATATGATTCCGGTGAGTTTAGTATTTCCACTACAGCGCCTACCGGAATAAGTGTCACACAAATGCGCGAATATATGGAGCCTATTGAAGATATTATTATGCAAGAAGAGGGCGTAAGGCTTGTGGGAATGAGAATAGGCGGCACACGCGTACCTGCCAATCAAAGCACTACTGATGTAAAATTAGTTCCTGCTAGTGAGCGCACACATTCCATGCAAGAAATAATGGATGATTTGCGTATTAAATTTAAAAATATTACTAATGTAAAAATAGCTGTTGTTTCAGGGCAAGGAGCTGGTCGTGGTGATAAGCGCCCCGTGCAGATTGGATTACGAGGTTCTGATTTAAAAACGTTGGAACAATATGCCAACGAGATAGCTGACAAAATCAGACAAATACCCGGGGCTACTGACGTAGATTTGTCAACCTATGAGGCTGAACCGGAAGTTATTGTGCGAGTTAATCAAGAGAAAGCTAGCCGTGTGGGACTAAATCCAACTTCTATAGGCTATGTTGTGAAAATGGCTTATCAAGGAGTTAAGACGACGAATAATTTTACTTATGCTGACGATGATTTTGCCATACGCGTCGAGCTGGAAAAAGATCAACAAAAAGGCATTGAAGAAATTAAGAACTTACTTATTTCTTCAGCAGATGGTCAGTTTGTCAGATTAGGTGATATTGCCAGTGTAACCTTAGAGTCAGGACCAACAAGAATTGATAGAGAAGATAGACAGCGACAAATTGCAGTGTATGCCAATGTTGTTGGCATTTCAGCAGGGGAACTGATTGATAAAATTAAGAGTGATGTCTTACCTACGGTTAATTTACCGGAAGGTTATTATACTAAGTTTATTGGTTCTGCCGATATGATGAACAGTTCTTTCAAAGAAATAGCAAAAGCTCTTGTTTTGGCCATTATCATTATATATATGGTTTTAGCGGCTGAATTTGAAAGTTTTAGTCAACCTATTGTAATTATGGTTTCCTTACCTTTTGCTTTAGTAGGTGCTATTATAGGTCTTTTGGCGACAGGGTTAACCGTTAATATGATGTCGTTGATTGGTTTTACCATGCTGCTTGGGCTTGTAACTAAGACGGCTATTTTGTTAATTGACTATACTAATCAGGCTCGTACTAGGGGGCTTAACATAAGAGATGCTTTGCTTGAGGCTTGTTCACTACGCTTGCGGCCAATTATGATGACAACCTTGTCAACTATTTTGGGCATGTTGCCCATTGCCTTAGGCATAGGTGAAGGTGCAGAATTACGGCAATCAATGGGAGTTGTTTTAGTAGGAGGTCTTATTTCCTCTACTATTCTTACGTTAATAGTAGTACCTTTGGTGTATATGGTATTTGAAGAATGGAAAGAAAAACATCAGAATGTATAAAAAAAGGTATCTCAGAGAAATCTGAGATACCTTTTTGTTAATTTAACAGTTGGTAAATTAAGTGAAGTGAAAATAGAATTTCCAGTGAAGTAAGAAAAGCCGTGAAGTGGAAATAGAATTTCCAGTGAAGTTGTAACTGCGTTACAAGTGAAGTGCTCTGGACTTGTCAAGAAAAGTGCAGTCAACAAACTCGAAATATTTTAAACTAAGCAGCTACAACATTTGTTAACTCACATAATGCCCTATAGGCAGCTGGTGGTAGAGCAT
>JAAYAE010000402.1 GCA_012719555.1 Acholeplasmataceae bacterium
ATACTAAGTCTGGTAAATCAGGAAGAACCAATGTAAACTATTCTGGAAACGTTCGTTTTACAGATGCATTGGCAATTCCTGAAATGTTGGATTCATACAAATTTGCCCAGTATTTCAACGAAGCAGCCAAGAACTCGGGTCAGGGTGCTGTATTCAGCGAAACACAGATGCAGCGTATTTTAGCTTACCAAAAGGGAGAAATCACTGATGGAGCTACGATAAACACAACAAACAATCGCTGGAACAACTATACCGGAGCTAATGCTGATACAGACTGGTTCAAGGAAATGTATAAGGATTGGGTTCCTTCGCACGAACACAATCTAAGCGTGAGTGGTGGTAGCGATAAAATTACTTACCTTGTTAGTGGTAACTTTTTGGATCAGAATGGTCTAATCGCACACGGAAAAGACAAGTTTAACCGTTACACCTTGAATGGTAAGATTAATGCTACACTTTCTGATTATGTAAAACTGAATTACAGCTCAAAGTGGATTCGTGAAGATTACAAACGTCCTTCATATATGACTGGCCTGTTCTTCCACAACATTGCCCGTCGCTGGCCGGTTAACCCCGTTTACGATCCAAACGGATATTACATGGAAGGTAATGAAATTATTCAGATGGAAGATGGTGGTATACAGAATAACCAAAAGGACTATTCTTACCAACAATTGCAATTGGTTATTGAACCGATTAAAGATTGGAAAATCTACGCTGAAGGAAACCTAAATACAATTACAAATTTCCAGCATTGGGAAGTACTTCCAGTATATGCACACGACGTAAATGGAGATCAATATGCATTTTCATGGGACGGACGTGCAGTAGGTTCAACTACTGTAAATGAGTATGGTTATAAGGAAAACTTTATGACAACTAATATTTACTCTGATTATTTCAAGCAATTTGATAATGGTCACTTCATTAAAGTGATGGGAGGTTTCAATGCAGAAGTAATGAAAACAAGAAGCTTGAGTGCTCAAGGTGATGGACTTATTACTCCAAGCGTGCCAACAGTAAACACAACAACATCAAATCCATCTGTTGGTGGAGGTTACGCACATTGGTCTACTGCCGGTTTCTTCGGTCGTTTAAATTACAACTACAAAGAGCGTTATTTAGTTGAAGCAAACGTACGCTACGACGGAACATCTCGCTTCGTGGGTGACGAGCGTTGGGGTGTATTCCCTTCTTTCTCATTAGGCTGGACCATTGCACGCGAAGACTTCTTTGCAGATTATACAGATAAGGTCAGCACATTGAAATTAAGAGGTTCATGGGGTCAGCTTGGTAATATGAATACAAAGCTTTGGTATCCATTTTATCAATCAATGAGCGTTTGTACAAACAATGGTTATTGGTTAGTAGATGGAGAAAAAACAAATACAGCCTATGCTCCGGGTATTGTTAGCTCGTTAATGACATGGGAAACAATTGAATCATGGAACTTAGGTTTGGACTGGGGTGCATTTAATAACCGCTTGACTGGTACATTCGACTACTTTAAACGTTCAACAAAAGACATGGTTGGTCCAGCCCCCGAATTATCATCAGTTTTAGGAACAGGTGTTCCTCAAATAAATAATGCGGATATGGAATCATATGGTTTCGAACTAGAAGTATCCTGGAGAGACCGTATCGGAGATCTATCTTACGGAGTGAAAGCCGTGCTTTCTGATGCTCAACAAAAGGTTACCCGTTATCCAAACAAAAGCTACAGCTTGGGAACATGGTACAACGGAAGAATGAATGGCGATATCTGGGGTTATACAACTCTTGGTATTGCAAAATCACAGGAAGAAATGGATGCACACTTGGCTAAGGTAAAT
>JAAYAE010000239.1 GCA_012719555.1 Acholeplasmataceae bacterium
GGGTATAAAGTTTTTCTATTACAAGCTTTCTGTGTTTAGTTATAATTTATACCTCTTACCGGACTTGGAGATATTGCTAAATCCCATAGTGTCACACAATATAAATGAAGCATGACTCAAGCTTTATGCAAAACCCGGCTATGCTTCATTTGTCTGTTCATTTATAACTACTTATCCTCCAAACACACCTATCCAACGCCAATAGGTTGCAGCACAGATTGCATATACGATACACCCCACTACGGAAATAGGAATACCTACCTTAGGGAAATCCCAAACCGTAAGTTGTCCCGTACTATACACTAATATATTCGGATTAGTACAATAGAACATCAATACAGGATATCCACCTATAATCATTCCTGCAGAAAGAGCCAATACTTGTGGTGGTAATCCTGCTTCCACTCCCAAGGCAATAATCATCGGCATCATAGCAGTCGTCATTACCGTAGTTCCCACAAAGAATAAATGCATGAATTGGCAAATGAGCATAACAACAATGGTTAGAAGAATTACAGGCAGTGCCTGCAAGCCGAATGCCTGGAAAGCTTGAGCCGCAAGCCATTTAGAGGCTCCGGTCTTCATGAGTAAAGTGCCTAAACCAATACCACCGCCCACAACCAGCAAAATACTGTAATTAATATGTGGTGAAGCCTGCTTCCATTTGAGAACGCCAAACTTAGGAATGAATAATAGTAACCCACCTGCCATACAAGTTGTAGTTGTATCGATTTTGATTATCTTCTCTGTTGCCCAGCCAACAACAACCAGTAAGAATACCATAAGGGTATATATTTCATCATATTTCATAGGTCCCATTTCATTCAGGCTCTTAGTTACATAAGAAGACCCGCCCGGGATTTCTTTTTCTTCCGGCTTAAACAATAACTGAATAATAGCCCAGGTAATTATTGTCATCAAGAGTGCTGGGGGAAATCCTATTTTTAACCACTCCATATAAGAAATTGTTGGTCCACCGGCTTTTTGAATAAAATCAATAATAACAGGATTCGGTACAGTTGCCGTCAAGATGCCGGAGGCAATAGTGCAGTTAGTCATCGTTAATGTTAATAATAAATTCGCCCCAAACCTTGTACGTCCCTCACCTTTGAACAACTCTATAACGCTAATACACACTGGCAACAAAATAGCCACACGAGCCGTGCTAGAAGGAACAAGAAAAGATAACATGATGTTTGTTAATACTACGCCAATAGTAATTTGCCTTGTAGAAGAACCTACCCACTTCAAAATAAGATAGGTCATACGCTTGGCTAAATTAGTTTCAATCATACCTGCTGCCAAGATAAATGCCCCAAACATCAAGAACAATGACGAAGAAGCAAATGATTATAGTGCCGGGCCAACTTTGTCAATGCCCATCAATACGGCAAGGGGGGCTACTGCAATGCTCGTTACTGCCAAAGGAACCGCTTCTGTTAAATATAGGATAAAAATACCGGTAAACAAAGCTAAAGCATGATGCCCTTGTGGCGTTAATCCATGACCTAGCGGCATGAACCAAACTATCATTCCGAATATGATAGCTAGAGGAAACCCCCATCTCTTTCTTAATATGTCAATCTTATTTTCTCCCAAAATACTCCCTCCTTCTTATACTTACATTTCATCCCTTGGACGTATTAGCCTATCCCCCTCTCCGATAAATATGCAATTATTAAAATTTATGTATTTTTTCTGAAAATTCTGTTTCTTGAACACATTATTATCCGCAATAACTTTTGAAAAATCTTTCACGCCTTATATCAGTATTTATTGGAATTACCCTTGTATGCGCTCACTGGTGAAAACTCCAACAA
>JAAYAE010000240.1 GCA_012719555.1 Acholeplasmataceae bacterium
CAATCCCTACTGCGGCCAAATTGTTTTCAATTTCTAAAGTGCTCGGCAATTCCACCTCTTCGTCAGAAGGAATTGGTACTTGGACCGTATCCATACTTGTTTCGATCTTGACCTGCGGCAGCGACGCATTGGGTGCATGCTCGATCTTCACACTCATTTTGCCCTTCGATGATTGACTAAAAATAGGATAGCCTTCAACAAATATTCGATAATTGATCTGTCCATCATGATGGTCAAAATAACGCAAATTACCCACCGCGGTCCCTAAGCGACTGACATAATTAAAGCTTTGAGTGTATAAACTTTCTTTTGCCAAGTCTTCGGATAGTTCCCCATTAAAGGCAACCAAACGTTTTTGTTCATCCATCATCAACTCTTCGTGACCGCTGACAAACGAACGCATCCCACTGGCTTCTTCCTCACCTTTGGCTTGGTCTGGATTTTGGAAAAAAGCATTCCGAAAAAGCGAATACGCTTGGGTCGTCAAAATATAACTGTATTTCTTTAAGCGGACCCGATCCTTGGTTACTAACAACTGTGGAACTAAAGGATTCTCATCGGACATTGGTAAGTAGCGTCCTTCGTTTTTTTGATAAATCTCTGCAAGCCCTGTGAAATCTTCTGAAATCGTCGCTTCATAAGCAGTCGGTTTCTTGTAATTCAAAAAACGAATTTTTTTCTGAGAAAAATCAACTTGGATCTTTGAAAAGGTAATGTCATTCGCATCCTCCAAAGAGTTCAAATTGATGGGCATATCAAAAACTTTGATGTATTCAGTCAGTGAAAAACCACCTTCATAATTCAATTCAATGCCGTTATCCAAACTATAATAATCTTTGATTTCTGCTTCGATCTGCTTGTCTTCTTGCAACTGACCATAGGTACTTTCCGTCAACCGTGCTTGTGTCGTCGCTAATAAATTTTCACTGTTCGTTTGAAACTTTCCCTCAGGCAAATTCCAAATACCGCGAATTGGCAAAAAAGCATCCGTAGCTTTGGCATAGTTTTGATCATTTTTCACTGCTTGTTTACTAGTATTAACATTCGCTGTTTTAGAGGTCGGACTAAGCCAAATGGCATAAGTCAAAATGAGGCTGAGTAAGATCAGAGCGATAAGTGCCATACGTATGATTTTTTCTGAAATTTTCATTCCCAAATATCCTCCTCATAAGGTTCATAAGGCAAAGAAATATAAAAGGTAGAACCTTTACCTTCAACGCTTTCGACCCAGATCTGACCTTGATGAGCCTTCATGACTTCTTTGGAGATTGCCAGGCCTAGTCCTGTGCCGCCTTGTTTACGCGCCCGCGCCTTATCAACACGATAGAACCGCTCAAAGACTTTTTCCAAATCCTTCTTAGGAATTCCTAACCCTTCATCAGAGATACTCAAGACGACATTGTTATGAGTTTCTATCAAATGAACTTCAATTTTACCGCCATCTGGAGAATACTTGATCGCATTGTTCATGATATTGTCAATCACTTGCATGATCTTATCCGTATCGATTTCGACCCATAAATCACGTTCAGTAAATTCGCGAACAATCCGATAATTTTTCTTTTGGCTGTTGACCATCATATCAAAACGATCCAACGCATAACCAACAAGTTCATTGAAATTAACTAACTCAAGTTCCATCTGCTGTACACCTGAGTCCATACG
>JAAYAE010000241.1 GCA_012719555.1 Acholeplasmataceae bacterium
CTATTAATAGCGTAACGGATTTTTTATTTCTAAATTTAAATTAATTTGCTCTTTGGCGGTTTATAGCCAGGTAATATTTTTACAAAAGCTAATTCGTTGCAATTTGGGTATTGCGGACAATACACACAGTCTTTCCATACCTTTTGCGGTAAATTCTCTTTGTCAGATTCTTCATAGCCACATTTAATAAAAAATCCCGGCTGATAGGTCAAAGTGAAAAACATCTGAGTGCCTTTTTCAATACCACTTTTTTCTAAAAGTGCTACTATTTCTTTACCAATACCGGTTTTTTGTTTATCAGGATCTATAGCCAAGGACCTAATCTCTGCCAATCTATCCCATACAAAGTGCAAAGCGCCGCAGCCAATTACCTTATCACCCTCAACGGCCACAATATAGTCCCTCAAGTTTTCGTAAATACTGTTACGAGAACGCGGTAACATTAAGCCCAATGTAGCATAATGATTGCATAATTTATGTATTGCCTCCACGTCATTAAAAGTGGCTTTACGATATTCCAACATATAACAAACCTCCTCAAAATACTACATCTTTTACTAAATAATACAACCTAATGGCAAAAATCACAAGATTATTTTTTATTTTTTTGCATAAAGCTCAGCAGCCGCTGCCAGAGCCACTAACATAGCTGCCGGTCTTGGTGGACAACCAGGCACTACTATATCCACCGGTAATATTTTGTCCAGGAAGCCAGCTATAGCATAGGTTTCGCCAAAGATCCCACCACTTATAGGACATGCGCCTACGGCCATTACAATTTTCGGCTCTTGCATTGCCTCATAGCTAATAATTAATGCCTGTTCTAAATTCCTCGTAACTACGCCTGTAACCATGAGTAGGTCAGCATGACGAGGTGAAGCTACGAAATGCATACCATATTGTTGTAGGTCATAAAGAGGATTGGAAAGTGCGCCCATTTCAAAATCACAGGCATTACAGCTGCCTGCATCCAAGTGCCTTATGGCCAAAGAGCGCCCTATTTTGTTTTTAATAAATTCACCTATAGGAGTTGTTTTTTCGCCTGTAAATATAGGTGCCGCATCTCTTCCTGTATGGTACAAAGCCTCTTTCCCGCAACTTTCTACGCACCTGCCACAAAACAAGCACCGCTTATAATCAATTTCCGGTAAGCCGGTTGTGTTTTTGGTTGTAATAGCTCCCGTTGGGCAAGCTTCTACGCATTTATTACACTTTATGCAAGCATTAGGGTTTAGCTCAAGCTCCCCACGAAAATTTTTCTCACCCATATTGTTTATGGGCTCAGTTTTTATTTTACCTGCAAGAATGGTCTCTAGCAATTTAAACATACCTACTACCTCCTATCTATCCATACAGGCATAACAAAGTTCAAAACTTTTATTAATTAACGGAAAGTCAGGAATAATGTCCCCTTGCACCGCCATAGTTAAGGCCGGCCAATTAGGATAAGAGGCTGAACGTACAAAAAGTCTGTATATTTTTTGCTGCCCATCTAACATCAACCAATGCAAATTATTACCACGGGCAGATTCACTCATGCCCCAGCTGCCTTCTTGTGTACGATATTCCGCATTTTCATAACTTAGCTTTTTGGTTTTACTAGTTTCTAACTCATTTATAATTTGCCTCAAAAGCTTTATTGTTTCACTAACCTCTTGTTCCCTAATTAATAAACGAGCATATACATCACCTGCATGTTCTATTGGAACAGCAAAGTCCATTGTATTATATAGACCATATGGTAAATCCCGGCGGCAGTCAACCGCAACGCCGGAAGCTCTGGCCGCAACACCTACCAGGGCTAGATCCAATGCAGTTTGCTTTCTAACTATACCGGTGGTTTTAACTCTATTTAAAAAATCAGAATGATTTTCTAAAAGTTCTACTATATCAGCATAACCTTGTTCTACTTCCTCCAAGATTACTTTTAGTTTTTCTAAAGATTCTGTAGAAATATCTTGTCTAACTCCCCCGGGAATAATGACTCCTCGCAGAAAACGATTTCCTGCTAAGCTTTCATTGACACGCATTATTTTTTCCTTTAGTGCACTCCCCATGCTAACGATAGGTGAAAAACCCAATCCTGCGCACAAATTTCCCGTATCACCTACATGATTATATAAGCGCTCAACTTCTGCTAGCAGCATGCGAATTAGCCATCCATACTGTGGTACTTCTTGCTCCGTTAGTTTTTCCAGTGCCTGGCAGTATGATAGAGTATTGGCTACTGTGCAGGCCCCACAGATGCGCTCAACGATTAACAAAGCTTCTTCAATTGTTTTACCCTCGACTAATTTTTCAATCCCTCGATGAGTAAAAAACAACTTAGCATCTAGTTGCAACATATCTTCCCCCGCCTGACTAAAACGAAAATGTCCGGGTTCAATGATTCCCGCATGAATAGGCCCCACCGCTACCTCAAAAACACCTGAACCTTGAGCTGTGCTCATCTTATATTCTCGGTGCCCCCTTATCTGCGTTTTTAGGCTCACATCTTTGCGCAAAGGATAATACCCTTGGGGAAAAGACTCATGCAATACTAGTGGCCTAAGGTCAGGATGTCCTATAGGGCGAATGCCAAACATATCGTTTATTTCTCGTTCATACCAAGCTGCCGCCGGAAATAAGGGCGTTAAGGACTCATAGGTTAATTCACTATCCGGAGCAAACTCTACCCTAATAGTTTTCATACTATGCTTTTCTCCATCAGTGAACAAAACATAAATTGCATAGCCTTGTCCCAACTGTCTTTCATCTGAGCCAAACATAGCCGTAAAGACATTCTTTCCCCCATCTGCACAAAGTTTGGCAGTACTTAATAACTCCTCATTTTTAACTTTAAGCATCATAGTACGGTTCCTCCAACTACAATTTGTGTTGCACTGGACAAAAGCACTTGTAAATAAGGAAAATTTTCTAAACACGTGCTAATAGCAATTGTACTAACTAACATAACAAGTAAAATAGCCATAGAATTGAAATTTAAAAGTTCCCCTAGCGCCCTGCGTTTAGGCGTACAACTAAGCATGCGCAAAAAGTGATAAACCACGCCCATAAGCACTCCTGCTAAAAGTAAAACAAATAAGCTTCCCAGTAAATACTGTCCACTTTTGAAAATTTCCATAATTATTGTAAATTTACTAAAGAAAATACCAAAAGGCGGCATGCCTAAAATAGCAAACATTCCTAACAAAGTAAAGGTAGCCGTATAAGGTGTCTCATTCATCATACCATGTATACGCATCATGTTACTGGTTTGGTACTCTTGTATAATTGTTCCTGCCAGAAAAAACAATGCGAACTTAATCATGGCATGATTAAATAAATGTAATAATACGGCACTAACAGAATTGTTAGTGAAAATAGCAAGACCAATGATCATAATTCCAATATTTTCCATACTAGAATAAGCCAGCAAGCGTTTAATATCTCTTTGTACAATTGCAAAGGGTACAGCAATTGCAACGGTCAAAAAAGCAAAAACGTATAAAATGTTAAGGATAAAACCAATCCCTACTGCCGGTACAATAATAACAAGATTGCGCATCAAGACATAAATGGCACAAGCACATAATGCCCATGACAATAGGCCGCTAATTAAAG
>JAAYAE010000242.1 GCA_012719555.1 Acholeplasmataceae bacterium
CCTTCGGGCAGACGTTTTTTTTGCATTGATAGAGCGATAAATATTATAAAGATAAAAAAGGAGAACCTAGTTAGGTTGTCGAAATTCAACTATATTTAAGGAGATGATATTATGTCTATTTTGGCTACGTTTATGGTTCCGCATCCACCACTTATTGTTGCTGAGATTGGTCATGGTGAGGAAAAGAAAATTGCAGCGACTATTGACTCTTATGAAAAAGTAGCAGAGAAAATAAAGCAACTCCGGCCTGAGACTATTATAGTGACCACACCACATAGTATTATGTACTCAGATTACTTTCACATTTCGCCGGGAGTTAGTGCTAAAGGAGATTTTGCGCAATTTGGGGCAGGACAGGTGCAGTTTAATGTTTTTTATGATACTGGTTTTGTTGGAGAACTTTGTGCATTAGCTCAGAAAGAAAAATTAAGCGCAGGTATAGAGGGGGAGCGTGATGCTAAACTGGATCATGCGACCATGGTACCTTTATATTTTATTAATAAGGTTTACACAAACTATAAATTGGTGCGCATAGGTTTATCTGGTTTGCCACTGACTGATCACTATAAGCTTGGTCAATGTTTGCAGAAAACAGCGAATAAATTACAACGTTCGATTGTTATTATTGCTAGTGGGGATTTATCTCATCGTTTAAAAAAAGATGGTCCTTATGGTTTTAATCCTGCGGGTCCTAAATATGATGCAAGCATTATGGAAACCATGAGTGAAGGCAATTTTTTAGAACTTTTAGCATTTCCGCCCTCGTTATGTGAAGAGGCGGGAGAATGTGGTCATCGTTCTTTTACAATTATGGCGGGAGCTTTGGACAAAATAGCTGTAAATTCTCAAAAACTTTCTTATGAGGGACCCTTTGGAGTAGGTTATGGTGTAGTTGAGTTTATTCCGCTTGGCGTAGATTTAGGACGCAATTTTTTGGAGCAATATCCTGAATATAGAGATAAACTTTTGGCAGAGAAGAAAAAGCAGGAAGATCCCTATGTGCGTTTAGCACGAGCTGCTTTAGAGCTTTATATAAAACAAGGAAAAACTATGACAATTCCTCAAGATGTGCCTACAGAAATGCTGAAAACACGTGCGGGAGCCTTTGTGTCCTTGAAGAAAGACGGGACATTGCGAGGGTGCATTGGGACTATAGGTCCTGTGCGTGATAGTTTGGCAAAGGAAATAATTTTTAATGCGATTAGTGCAGGAACCCAAGATCCACGTTTTTTGGAGGTAAAACCTACAGAATTGCCTGCATTAGAATATAGTGTAGATGTGTTGGGACCATTGGAGTCTATTTCTTCTCCTAACGAATTAGATGTTAAACGTTATGGAGTTATCGTGACTAAAGGTAGCCGCACCGGCCTACTTTTGCCAAATTTAGAAGGGATTACCACTGTTGAGCAACAAATAGATATAGCAAGGCAAAAAGCTGGTATTCGGCAGGAAGAAACTGGGATTTCTTTGCAGCGTTTTGAAGTAATAAGACATAAGTGAGGTGGCTAAAATGAGAGTTACCTGTCCTGTTTGTATGCATCATTGCCAATTAGAGCCAGACCAAGTAGGAATATGTCACGCCAGAAAAAACGAGCAAGGGAATATTGTTTCTATTAACTATGGCAAAATTACATCTTTGGCCTTAGATCCTATTGAAAAGAAACCTTTAGCAAGATTTTATCCTAAGAGTTTCATTTTGTCGGTAGGAAGTTTTGGCTGCAATTTACGTTGTCCCTTTTGTCAAAATTTTGGCATTTCTATGGCTGCAGAAAAAGAAGTTGGGACAAAATTTATTTCACCCAGTCATCTGACCGAGCAAGCAATAGAACTAATCCAAAATGGCAATATAGGGGTAGCGTTTACGTATAATGAACCTTTGGTTGGTTACGAATATGTACTTGATACTTCTAAATTATTGCATGAAGCCGGCCTCAAAAGCGTTGTAGTTACTAATGGGTCGGTGACTACGGCTATAGCAGAACTGGTTCTGCCACACATTGATGCCCTGAATATTGATTTAAAGGGGTTCTCAGAAAAATATTACAAAAAACTTGGAGGCGATTTAGAAACTACTAAGAAATTTATAACGCTTGCTGCTTCCCAGTGTCATGTAGAACTTACTACTTTAATTGTACCGGGTGAAAACGATACTAGAGAAGAAATGGCGGCATTATCCGCTTGGGTGGCCAGAATAGATAAAGACATCCCCTTGCATGTAAGCCGTTTTTTCCCTAGGTACAATATGGTGAATGTAGACGCTACACCTGTATCAACAATATATGCATTAGCCTATGAGGCCAGAAAAAATTTGCAATATGTTTATACAGGGAATTGCTAAAACAATAAGCTTGTTACCTATTTTAATTTAACCTTATAATGCTATAATTAAAGCTGTACACATGAATAAGGAGGCCCTTATGAAAAAGCTAGTAAGTTTTGTTATGCTTTTGTTCTTTTTAGCAATAGGATCAGTTGCGCTTGCTGCACAACAAAATTTGCAGGCAATTTATATTATTACAGCCAACGATTTTCATGGACATTTGCGTGCTGATAATGATGCTCCGGGGGCGGCAAGATGGGCCGGAGTTATTGACCAATTACGCAGGGAAAATCCAGCGGGGGCAGTTGTTTTAGGAGCGGGAGATATGCTTACCGGAACACTGGACGCTAATGAGTCTCATGGTATTTCTTCCGTAAAAATAATGAACGCAGTGGGGTTTACTGCCGATGCTGTGGGCAATCATAAATTTGATGTGTCTAGGAAAGAAATTGGGCTAAATGCAAAGGCAGCAAATTTTCCTCTACTAAGTGCTAACATTATTGACGAACAAACCCATAAGGTTGCGCAGCCTTTTAAACCTTATATAATTGTTGAGCACGGCGGAATAAAATTAGGGATTATCGGGTTAACCACTATAGAGACGGTTTCCAAAGCGACACAAAAGAATTTAATTGGGTTAATGGTTTTGCCCCCGGAAGCAGTAGCCCAAAAGTATATTGATGAAGTTAGAAATAAGGGAGCTAAGGTAGTAATACTTTTAACTCATATCGGTAGTGCTCAAGACCATAATGGAGATATTATAGGCGAGATTACTGGGCTGTTGGATAAAGTCCATGGGGTTGACCTTGCTATTACTGGGCATACTCATTTGACTGTTGCCGGCAGTTATAAGCATATTCCGGTTTTACAGGCAGGTTGCTATGGGCAAGCGGTGGGTGAAGCAAAGATTCTTTATTCAAAAACATACGGCAAAGTTCAAAGGGTAAACGTAAAATACATAAAAGTTAAAGAAATGCCTGTCTATATTGACAAAGAAGTAGAAAAGATAGCAAACACTGTAACCAAAAGAATAGATGCCAAATATAATGAAGTATTGGCGGTTAATAAACGCAGACTCAATAATGACTTATTGGGACAATCGGCAACAGGAGAATTCTTTTGTGATTTAATGCGTAAGGAAATGCAAACTGATATAGTGTTTTTTAATGGTGGTGGCGTACGGGCAGAAGTGCCCAAGGGAAATGTTACCTATAGAACAATCAAAGATATTTTCCCTTTTCCTAATAAGATGGTCAAGTTGGCTATGACAGGTAAGGATATACATGAAGTATTGGAACATGGTATTAGTAATACAGGGTTAAGGATGCTGCGCTTTTCCGGCTTAAAGGTACGAGCTGATATTACTAAACCTGAAGGACAGAGAATAGTTCTGGTAACTACCCTAGATGGCAAGCCCTTAGGCGATGAGGCCGTGTATTCAGTAGGTACAAATGATTTCTTAGCCTTAGGCGGAGATGGGTTCGTCACTTTCAAAAAGGGCAAAACCATAGCAGAGCTTAATAACACGGTAGAAATGTGCGCAGAGCTGTTAAAAAAGCAAAAAGAGATAGATTATATCGGTCCGGATGGCCGTTTGCAATATTAACCTTAATTTTGCAAGGAATATTCACTAAACAACCTATAAGGAGGAAACAGACATGATTACAGTAAAAAGTAATGCAGAAAAGTATCAAATGGATATTACTAATGGGACAGCAACAGTTAAAGGTGATATTCCTGTGGCTAATGGTGGCGGTGGACAATATATGTCACCAACACAAATGTTAGCTAGTTCTCTAGGCATGTGCTTAAACGTTACAGTTAGATTTATTTTAGAAAAACGCAATATAGCATATAAAGAAATTACAACTAAGGTGGATGTTGAAGATGTTGTAGGTGAGTCTACTACATTTAAATACAGTGTGGATATTGATGCTGTTATCAGTGATGAGGATAAAGCAAAATACATCAAAATGGCCTTTGCCGGTTGCCATGTGCACAAATTGTTAGAACAAAAATTAGTATTTAAGCCTATGGAATAAAAACTATATGTATGAAAAATATAACCAAGGACACTGTCAAGCTTTTTTACTTGACAGTGTCCTTGGTATATTGTATAATCACTCAGGTGATAATATGTCAGCAGATAACGATTTTGAACAACGCATAAATTTTGGCAGGTTGTATGACTTTTACGGTGGCCTTTTAACAGAGCGCCAAAAAAAAGTTATGGAGCAGTACTTTTATAATGACTTGTCTTTAGGCGAAATTGCTGAAGAAAATGGTGTCACACGTCAAGCTATTCACGATTTGTTAAAAAGAGTAGAACAGATTTTGGAACGTTATGAAGCACGCTTGGGTTTATTAGCTCGTAACGACAAAGATAAAGAGGCTCTAGGTCGTGCACAAGAACTGCTAACCTTGTATATTGCGGAAGGAAACACCGATAGGCGCTTAGTAAAGGCACCACAAATTATCATAGATTTAAGTACCGAAGGTAGGTAGACTAATGGTTTTTGAAGGTTTATCAGATAAATTACAAGCAGCTATAAAAAAAATACGTGGCAACAAAGTTGTTACCGATGAAGATCTTAAAGCAACACTTCGCGAAGTTCGTATGGGGCTATTAGAAGCGGATGTTAATTTCAAGGTAGTCAAAGACTTTGTAGCAAAAATAAAAGAACGTGCGCAAGGCATAGAAGTACAAGAAGGACTAAGTGCAGGACAGCAAGTTGTTAAAGTTGTGCACGACGAACTTATTGAACTTTTAGGTGGCAGCCAAAGTAAGTTGGTTGTTTCTTCAAAAGCACCAACTATTATAATGTTGGTTGGTCTTCAAGGAGCAGGTAAAACTACCACAGCAGGCAAGCTGGCTAGTCATTTGCGCAAGAATGGCAAAAAACCACTTCTAGTAGCAGGTGATATTTACCGCCCGGCAGCTATAGATCAGTTGGAAATTTTGGGCAAACAATTAGATATTCCGGTTTTTAGTTTAGGGCAAAATGTTTCTCCTGTAGAGATCGCAAAAAAAGCTATAGATAGAGCTAACTCAGTATTATGTGATACGGTTATTATTGATACAGCAGGTCGTTTGCATATAGATGAAAGCTTAATGGCTGAGTTAAAGAATATAAAAGGTGCTGTTGAACCCCACGAAATATTATTAGTGGTTGACGCTATGACAGGTCAGGATGCGGTTACAGTGGCTGATAGTTTTAATCAAGCCTTAGGTATTACAGGCCTTATTGTTACTAAGTTAGATGGTGACGCACGTGGTGGTGCAGTGCTTTCTGTAAAGGAAGTTACCGGCTGCCCGGTAAAATTTGTAGGTATGGGCGAAAAGCTTGATGCTTTAGAGCCTTTTTATCCTGATAGAATGGCTTCGCGTATTTTGGGTATGGGTGATGTGCTTTCTCTTATTGAAAAGGCACAGTCTGTTATTAGCGCTGATGATGCAGCTAAGATGGCTGAAACCATGCGTAAAAATGAATTCACTTTGGAAATGTTCTTACAGCAAATGCAGCAAATAAAAAAATTGGGTTCTTTGCAATCAATATTGGGCATGCTTCCGGGCATGGGTAATATTAGCAAAAAGCTTGAAGGTGCGGAACTAGATGGCAAAGAAGTAGGCAGAATAGAAGCTATCATTCGCTCTATGACCTTAAAAGAACGACGGAACCCTAACATAATAAATGGCAGCCGTCGCCGCAGAATAGCATTAGGTTCAGGCATGCGGGTGCAAGATGTTAATAAGTTACTCAAAAACTTTGAAGATAGTAAAAAAATGATGAAAAAAATGCAAGGCATGAACAAATTCGCAAAAAAAGGCAGCTTTAAACTTCCTTTTATGCAATAAATTAGATTTTGTATATTACTTTAAGGAGGTGAAAATTTAAATGGCAGTTAAAATTCGTCTAAAACGTATGGGTGCTAAAAAGACTCCTTTTTATCGTATTGTCGTAGCTGATAGCCGTGCTCCTCGTGACGGTCGCTTCATTGAAACCGTTGGTTCTTATGATTCCACAGTTCAACCGGCAGTTGTAAAAATTGATGAAGAAAAAGCTTTAGCATGGATGTCAAAAGGTGCACAACCTACTGATACAGTTAGATCTTTGTTTAGCAAGAATGGCTTGATGGCTAAGTTAGCAGCAGCTAAAGAAGCAAAGTAAGGGAGGCTCTTTACAATGAAAGAGATAGTTGAAATTATCGCTAAATCTCTCGTAAGTAATCCCGCTGAGGTGCAGGTGGAGGAAGAGAGGACCGGGACTACCGTTGTCCTCAAACTCCATGTGGCACCGGAAGATATGGGTAAAGTAATTGGAAAACAGGGACGTATTGCTAAAGCTATTCGTATTGTTATGAAAGCTGCCGCAACTCGTGAAAATGTTAAAGTGATTATTGACATTGGCTAAGAAGGATGGTTGCCTACATGGAAAAAATGGTTATTAAAGTTCCTGTCGTTATTAAAGCTAAAGTAACAGAAGATTTAAAGGCTAAAATTGTTGCCGAATTGCAAGAAGGCGTAAAAGCAGCTAATTTGGACATGGAACAATTTGAGTTTAGCGCGAAACGTGCTATGAATGAACAAGCTAACCAAGACAGTAATATGCTAGGGGCTTTGCAAGAACAAATCGAATTAGAACGTGCGAAACGCATGTCAGCTAAAAACGAAGTTGAAGCAAAACTTGCCAGAGCAGAGAAACTGGAATTGGGTAGTGAAGTTGGTCATGGACAGCTTGAGCGTACTGTTGAAATAGAAATTGGGTCAAATTTAGAAGCTCTGTTGGGCGCTGAAATTTTAACTGAAGACGGCAAAGTTATTGCGTTTCGGGCATAAGCATATGGACAAGCAAATCGTGATTGGTAAAATCATCGCTCCGCATGGTGTGCGGGGCGAATTTCGTCTAATGCCGTTGACGGAAAATCCTGACCGGTATTTAGAAATGAAAAAGTTGCTTTTGGAAAATGGTAAAGAATTCACTATAATTAGTGCCAGATTTCATAAAAATATGGTTTTGATTAAAACCGAAGAAATAACTTCTATGGATGAAGTTGAACTTTTGCGTGGTCAAAATGTTGTTGTTAACACGAAAGACTTACCACCGTTGGAACAGGGGAGATTCTATGTAGCGGACCTTATTGGGTTTGCAGTTGTTACGCTGGAAAACGAAGACGTAGGCAAGTTGTCAGATGTTATTACCACCGGCAGCAATGACGTTTTTGTGGTTAAAAGCACCAGTGGCAAAGAAATAATGATTCCGGCCATAGATACCCATATTAAAGAGATTGACACTAAAAGTAGGACTATCAAGGTAGTTCTGCCCCAATGGATTGATTAATATGAAATTTATTTTTATTACCTTATTTCCTGAATTAGTTGAACAGGCATGCGGGCACAGCATTCTTAAAAGAGCTGCTGACGCAGGCCTGTTAAGTGTTACTTGTATTAATCCAAGAGATTTCACTACAGATAAGCATCGTACGGTTGATGATACCCCTTGTGGTGGAGGCGTAGGCATGGTATTAAAGCCAGAGCCATTTTCTGCCGCTATCGCAGAAGCTAAAAAAATATCTCCTCAGGGAATTCTTATAGCTTTTACTCCGGCAGGAAGGACACTATGTCAAAGCGCTGTGGAAAAACTAGCAGCAAAAGAACAGGATATTATTTTTTTATGTGGACATTATGAAGGGTTTGACGAACGTATTTTAGCACAAGCTGATTTAAAAATTTCTATTGGTGATTATGTACTAACCGGTGGTGAATTACCGGCTTTAGTTATTATGGACGCAGTTTCGCGTTTTATACCGGGAGTCCTTGGCAAAGCAGAAAGTGCTGAGGATGAGTCCTTTACTGCCTCACTCTTAGAATATCCCCAATATACGCGGCCCATTGACTTTTCAGGAGCAAAAGTGCCTGATGTACTGCTTTCGGGAAATCATGCTCATATTAAACGCTGGCGTCGTAAAGAAGCCATTAGAGCCACCTATTGCCTTAGACCTGACCTTTTGGCCAAGGCTGATTTGCTAGAAGGAGACGGTACTCTTTTTCTGGAAATATTAGAAGAATTGAAGGGAAATGAACATGAGTAAACTCTATTTAGGTTTGGTCCACTATCCTTTTTATAATAAACATATGCAGGTAATTGCAACGGCCGTTACTAATTTTGATATACATGATATTGCCCGTACGGCAAGAACCTACGATGTAGAAAAATATTTTGTTATTCATCCCTTGGAAATTCAAGCCGAAATTATTAAGAAAATAACCGACTATTGGCAACATGGTTACGGTAAGGAATATAATCCTGATCGTAGCGAGGCCTTAGACCACGTTCAATATATTCCGTCTATTGCAGAGGCAATAAAGCAAATTACTGAACTTGAAGGAAAAGCTCCTTTGACAGTTACAACAGATGCCAGAACATATCCTAACACAGTAACCTATCAATATGTTAGAGGGCTGTTAGAGCAAGGCGAAGTTCCTATTTTCTTGCTTTTAGGTACAGGTTTTGGCTTAGAAAAAGATACCATGAGTAAATTTGATTTGATTTTAGAACCAATATGGGGCCCGGGAGATTACAATCATTTATGTGTGCGCTCAGCTGCCGCTATAATGTTGGATAGATTGGCTTCCGTGGAGCATGTAAAATAGCAAAAAGTGCTTGCAGTGCCTAGGCCTGTGTGTTATAATGAGAAGCATGTAAAAACGGGCGGTCCGCTGTTAGCGAGGCTAGACATGAACGTCATGGATTTTGAGGAGGATATAATGAATATTATTGAGGCAATTGAAAAGGAACAACTTCGTTCCGACATCCCTAACTTTAGAGCAGGGGACACCGTGAAAGTATTTGTAAAAGTAGTTGAAGGCACTAGAGAACGTATTCAGTTGTTTGAAGGCGTTTGCATTGCACGTAGTGGTGGTGGTCTTCGCGAAATGTTCACCGTACGTCGTATTTCTTCAGGTGTTGGCGTAGAGAGAACTTTCCCTCTGCATTCCCCAAGATTGGAAAAAATCGAAGTAGCAAGACATGGTATCGTGCGCAGAGCCAAACTTTATTATTTGCGTAAATTAACCGGTAAAGCAGCTCGCATTAGAGAACGTCGCTAATCGGAATCTAAGGGGGACTGTGTAATCAGTCCTCTTTTATTTTTATAAGGAGCAAAAATGACGAATAAACCTGATGAAAGTACTTGGCAAGATACAGCTAGTGATTGGTTAATTTCGATTATTGTAGCCGTAGTTTTGGCTTTTTGTATTAGAACGTTTGTAGTTGAACCTTATTTGGTTTCGGGGTCGTCTATGTTTCCAACCCTGGAAAATAGAGAACGTTTATTGGTAAATAAATTTATTTATTTTGTTGGTGAACCGAAAAAGGGTGAAATTGTCGTTTTTAAATACCCTAGTGATACAACTAGAGATTTTATTAAACGAGTTATTGCCACTGGTGGAGATACTGTTGAAATTATCGATGGAAAAGTCTTTGTTAATGGTGAGAACATTAAAGAACCATATATTAAAGAGCCTTTCCATTCCAATTATCGCAAGACAGTTGTGCCTATGGGACATATTTTTGTCCTGGGTGATAACCGCAATAATTCCGAAGACAGTCGTTTTAACGATGTAGGTTTTGTAGCTAATAATTTAGTTAAGGGCAAGGCTAGCATTATTTTTTGGCCTATTGGGAATTGGCGCAGTTTGCCATAATGGGCTGCAGAGGAGGTAACCTCCATGGAATTTAAAATTCAATGGTTTCCCGGTCATATGACTAAAGCAAAGCGTATGATGGAAACTCAGCTGAAATTAGTGGATGTAGTGATTGAAATGTTAGATGCGCGCATTCCTCGTTCCAGTTCTAATCCTATGCTTATTGATATGTTAGGTAATAAACCCAAGGTTGTTGCCCTTAATAAAACTGATATGGCTGATGCAGAGAAAACAGAACTCTGGATTAAAGGCCTCAAGAATAAAAGCTTTTCAGTAGTGCAAGTTAATTGTGCTACAGGTAAGGGCGTTAAACAATTAATTGCAGCGGCACAAATGGCAGCACGTCCTATTAGTGAAAAATGGGCTAAAAAGGGTGTTAAAAACCGTTCCATCCGAGTGATGATTGTGGGTGTTCCTAATGTAGGGAAATCCACTTTGATTAATCGCTTAGTAGGAAGAACAAAAGTAGTAACGGAAAATAGACCGGGTGTAACTCGTGGACAACAGTGGATTACTATTGCTAAAGGTTTGGAGCTTTTAGACACACCTGGAGTTTTATGGCCAAAGTTTGAAGATCCACAAGTGGGCTTTGATTTAGCGGTAACAGGAGCAATTAAAGAGGAAGTATTTGATCGGGGCATAGCGGTAGATGTTTTATTAGAAAAATTGCAGAAAGAATACCCTGCACAAATATGTGAAACCTATGGCATTGAGCTCTCAGAGGCTGATACCGTACGTGACATAGAAACAAAAATTGCTAAGGCACGTGGATGTTTAAAGGCCGGTGGCCTTTTAGATCTTGATAAAGTAATTCAGTTGGTACTACGGGACTTTAAAACCGGGCGTATGGGCAGCTTTACTTTAAATGAACCACCCCGGAGTTTATAGGACCAGAAATGGTCCCTTTTTTTATGGGTTTTACTGATTGCAAAGCTGTAAAAGTATATTATAGTGGTATCTAAGAGGAGCTAAAATGAATATAAAAG
>JAAYAE010000243.1 GCA_012719555.1 Acholeplasmataceae bacterium
ATTAATAGCTGTAAGGGATTTTTTGACTTTAGAAGTTTAATGACCAAAATAAATGGCATATTGTAAAAATAATCTTTTATTGCCGAATAGCAAAAGATAAGCTGGCAGTAGCGGTAATTTTCAGGGTACCTTCTTCAATAGGTGTGCGTGAATCTGCCGCACGCATGCTAAGTTTCTCGAAATTCACAGTGTTATAGGAAGGTGAATAGTCCGATACAGAAACGGAAAGTACATCTCCAAGGTGAAGACCAAGAGAAGAGGCAATGAGAGATGCTTGCTTTTTACCATTGCGCAGTGCTTCTGCCGTAAGTTCATCCTTTATTGTATTGTCATTTTGCAGATAGAAACGGACACCGTAAATTTGATTAGCACCGGAGTCTGTTGCCGTCTGGATGATATTGGAAAGCTTAGTGAAATCATGGGTTTTAATGCTAAGCATGTTTCCTACAGAATAGCTGGTTATAGAACGGGCAGTTTTATCAGTGTTAAGTGTATAGTTGGGTGTAATAGAGAAACTGGATGTTTTCATATCTGATTTGGAGATGCCTAGCTCCGTTAGATTGGTAATAATAACATTCATGGCTTGATCGTTAGCAATCTTGGCATCAGCCGTAGTACTCGCTTCACTCACAACACCTATGGTGATGCTGGCAGTATCAGGTGATACAGTTCGTTCAGCGAAACCGGTTACACTAATAGCGGGCAGTGCCGTAGTATAGGTTATTTGTTTGTTCTTTTCGGTAAAATCTGTGGCATAGCTGACATTAGGCATTAGAACCGAGAGCGTAGAGCAGGCAATTAAACCGGCAATAAGACTAATTTTCAGTGTAGTAGCTTTTTTCATAAAGACACCTCTTTTATATTTGATGATATACTATGATTATAACATAGTATTGTCAGGGGCTGACAGGAATAAAAAAATTAAAGCGGGCATTGGTTCTTAACAGATTATCTGCCAATCAAATTAAAATAAAATAGTAGGTAATAAAAGCAGAAATCTCCGCTGCTTTCATAAAAAAATCCCTCACATTTTTGAAGTACTTCAAAGGTTAGACAAACACATTTGAAGGTGCACTTCATTTTAGTAGTAAGGGATTTTGATTTTACTTTTTGTTTTTACCGGCAGGTACCTTTGTTGTTAGTTCTTCTGAGGCTTGCCATAAATACCACACTGCCAGGGAACGCCAGGGGCGCCAGGAAGCGGTTAATTTATTAATTTCACCACGTTTGGGAAGTGTTGGTAGGTTTAGCAAAGTTTGTAGTGCTTTAGCAAAATTGTGGTCAGCAGTAGGAACGATATCCGTGCGGCACAAAGCCAACAGAAGAAACATTTCTATGGTCCACTGTCCTAAACCTTTTACTTGTAAAAGCTGTTTAGAAATTTCCGTATCGGACATCTCAGCAAATTTATCCAAGGTAACTTGACCATTAACAACCATATGGGAAAAGTTGCGCAGGTAATCTATTTTCTGTTGTACTAAGCCTTGGGCTAAAAGCTCTTTGTCAGTAGCGGCAATAATTTTTTCGGGAGTTACTTCGCCTAACAGTGCTTGTATCTTGGAACATAAGTCATTAACGACTGCAGGAGGAAGCTGTTGGGAAATAAGGCCACGCATTAGAGTTGCAAAGTAACGAGTTTCGTTTTCGGGAACAAGGGTACAGGGGGAATACTTTTTAATTAAGGCTCCAAGAACAGGAACTTCTTGTAGCAGGTATTTGTCACCTAGAGACCAATCAGGTGTTTGCGGCATAATAAATCACTCCTCAGATTATTTAACTTGGTGCAGCATAATCGGCATATAAAAGAACCTTTATTGCGATACATTAATAGGTAATATTTATATCCCATAAATCACACTATGTATTATACCACAAAGATGAGAAAAACTCTTTTGCCAGCATAGAAAAAGTGTAATATTACTTGCAAGAAAAGCAATTATATGGTAACATATAATCCTGTCAGAGATCTGACAGAGGACATATTCGGCCCAGTAGTTTAGTTGGTTAGAATGCCGCCCTGTCACGGCGGAGGTCGTCGGTTCAAGTCCGTCCTGGGTCGCCATTATTTTTCTTTCATATGCGGAAATAGCTCAGTGGTAGAGCACCTCCTTGCCAAGGAGGGGGTCGCGAGTCCGAATCTCGTTTTCCGCTCCATAGGGGTATAGTTCAATTGGTAGAGCAGCGGTCTCCAAAACCGTAGATCTGGGTTCAAGTCCTAGTACCCCTGCCATTACAAAGTCGGCTCTTAGCGCTTATGCTGAGAGCTTTTTTTTGAGTAAAATCGCCGAGATTCACTCATCTACTTTGTCAGACCGGCTGTTTTTACAAGAGGATGTACAGTATGTACTATCCTCTTGCAAAAACATTGGTCTTTCGCGTATCTGAGTAAATCTCGGCGATTTTTGGCGTGTGGATGGAGATAATAAAGAATATGTATCACAGAAGGGAAATGACCATTTTTGCTATACAGAGAAACCCGAAAATGCTTGACTAGATAAAAGAAGGCAAACAATGCTACTATCTAAGTATGTTATAGTCATGTTAAAGATGCAAAGC
>JAAYAE010000244.1 GCA_012719555.1 Acholeplasmataceae bacterium
AATAATAGTTCTGTGCTAATATTCAATCAAGTGATTTAATCAGTTGATTGAATATTGTTAATATCATCTCTTGAAGGGAGTTTTTACTATGAAACAAGCTACAAAAGAAACTTTGTTATCAGTAGCCATTGAACTTTTTGCCGAATATGGATATGACAAAGTCTCCATTCGTGATATAGCTGAAAAAGCCAAAGCAAATAGTTCAATGATTTCTTATTATTTTGGCAGCAAACAAAATCTTTATGATGCGGCGTTAGAAAAACAAGCAGGAAACTTGCAAGAATTCCTCTCTCCTTCAACAGTTGCACTTAGTCCCCAAAAAATCTTGCAATTATATGCGGATACTTTACAGGAAATACATGAAAAAAACCCTACCCTTATGAAATTCATTTGTTGGGAATTCAAAACTCCCTCTGCGCACCCTGAAACTTTTATTAAACAAAGGCTAAAAAGAGTCTATGAGCTTATTTCCCAAGCTATTTCTCGCGGTATTGACGATGGCTCTTTTAGGGAAGATTTAGATATTCATTCAACAGCAATTGTACTGGCTGGTATAGTTAATTTTTACTATATAAGCCGCGACCTGCGAACGAGAATAAGCAGTGTCGCAGATAATGACGAATGCTATATGAAACAGGCAATGAAAATATTTTTCGACGGAATTAAGAGGAGACAATTATGAAGAAAAAGTTGCGTTTATTTTTACTTTTTGCTTTGCTAACCAGTCTCGTTATATTTGCTATTTTGGAATATCAAAAACAAAAACAGTCGGAAAAAGTTTTTACCGGCACCATTGAAGTTACCAAGGCAGATATAATGCCTAAAACCAGCGGTTATTTAGAAACCCTTTCAGTCAAAGAAGGTGACTTCGTACACAAAGGACAGCTGGCAGCAAAACTTGACCGCAAAGACTTAAAAGCAGAACTAATGCGAGATACTGCAGCGTATAAGAAAGCACAAGCGCAACTTCTCGAATTAGAAAATGGTGCTCGCCCCCAAGAATTACGTGATGCAGCAGCCAAAACCTATTCTGCACAAACTTCCTATGACAAGGCCCTACGGGATTTCGAACGGGCTAGTTCTCTGTATAATAATAACGCGGTTTCTAGGCAATATTTAGATGATGCTGCTGCCAATAAAGATACTTCCCTTGCACTATTGCAAAGCGCTAAAGAACAAGAAAGCCTCCTACACTCAGGAACACGTATTGAACAAGTTCTCGCTGCCAAAGAAGAGCTTAACCGCACTAAAGCTGTTTTAGCAATATCCAACTCTTTGGTCTCTGATCTTAATGTATATGCCCCACTGGATGGCGTAATTCTAACAAAGAACTATGAACAGGGAGAATATGTTAACGCTGGTACTCCAATTGCTACTATAGCAGATTTATCAGACTGTTGGGTTAAAGTATATATTCCTTCCACTGAGCTTGGTAAAATAAAAATTGGAACAAAAGCCAGCCTTTCTATTGATTCCCTTCCTAATCGAACTTTTACCGGTTATGTACGTGAAATAAGCGACAATGCAGAATACACCCCAAGACAGAGCATAACAAAAAATGAGCGCGCCAACATGGTCTTTGGGGTGAAGGTTTACATGGACAATGTTGAAAAAATAATGAAACCAGGCATGCCTATGGATGTGATTTTTGATGAATAAAAATGATATCGTTATAGAAACTAAAAATCTTACTTGCAGATTTGGCAATATTATTGCTGTGGATAATCTTAGTCTTCAAATTCCTCGTGGCTTTATTTATGGATTTATTGGCTCCAACGGTTCAGGAAAATCAACAACTATTCGCATGCTATGCGGGCTCTTACGCCCTACAGAGGGGCAAGCCGTAGTTCTTGGCTATAACACAGCCTTAGAACCTGAAAATGTCAAAAAACATATTGGTTATATGTCACAAAAATTTAGTCTTTACCATGACCTCACCTCTATGGAGAATTTATCATTTTATGCCGGGCTTTACGGATTAACAGGAGCTGCTAAAATCAGACGCATTGAAGAGATAATAGAACTTATGCAATTATCGGAGAAACGAACCAGCCTAGCCGGAGACCTTTCAGGTGGCACAAAGCAACGGTTGGCTCTTGGCTGTGCTATTTTGCATAATCCGGAAATTCTTATTTTGGATGAACCTACTTCTGCTGTTGACCCTACTTCCCGTCGCATGTTCTGGAACATGCTGCCTAAGCTCGCACAAGAAAACACTACTATCCTCGTAACTACTCACTTTATGGATGAAGCTGAACATTGTGACATAATTGGTTTCCTGAAAAATGGTTGTATGATTGCCGAAGGTTCTCCTAAGAAACTTAAAGATGAGCTGCCAATTAAAACCATTATTATGGAATATGAAACTCCTCTAGCGGCTTTACAAGATTTAAATACCTCAGGGATTAATTATCTGGATGCCTACGTTTTTGGGCAAAAATTGCATGTGCTTTTACCAAAATCAGAATCTCCCGGTATTTTAAAAAACTATATGCCTGCAGATTTGACTATGGAAGATATTTTTGTTTATTATGATAAACAGCAAAGTGGAAAGGATAAAAGCAAATGACACGTTTGAAGGCAATACTTATCAAGGAATTCATTCAAATGAAACGAGATTCTGTAATCCTTGGCATTATGCTTCTTCTGCCTATTGTGCAACTCCTACTCTTTGGTTTTGCTATACATACTGACATCAAGCATCAAAACACTGTGGTTTTTGATCAATCACTTACCCAGGAAAGCCGTGAGCTCATTTCCAGTTTTTCTGCCAGTGAATATTTTGACATTACCTATGTCGCTCAAAGTTTTGCTCAAGTTAACAAACTGGTTGATAGTGGCAAAGCTAAGGTAGGAATAATTATCCCCCCTGATTTAACAGCTAACCTTAAGCATCAAAAACCAACCCCAATTCAAGTTATTGTGGCCGCTTCTGATTCCACTTCTGCATCCTCGGCAATTTCAGCAGCAGTAAGCATCGGCCAGCTTAAATCCAAAGAAATATTTTTGGAGCGTCATGCTGTTGCTGAAAACACTTTGAATTTATATGACATGCGTATCCGTGCCTGGTATAATTCTGACTTCGTAACTGCCTATTATATGCTACCCGGTATATTAGGAATTATTTTAACCATGACCATGGTTATGATAACATCAATGGCCATCGTTCGAGAAAGAGAAAGAGGCACTTTAGAACAGCTCCTTGTTACCCCATTAAAACCTTGGGAACTGCTGCTTGGGAAAATTATTCCGTATATTTTAGTAGGTTATGTGCAAACAACAGTGGCAATATTAATTGGTCTGTCAGTTTTCTCCTTACCTATGCGAGGAAGCTTTTTTCTGTTATACGCACTTACAACTTTTTTCATTATTGCTTCACTTACCTTAGGTCTTGTTATATCTAATATATCTCGCACACAGATGCAAGCTATGCAGATGTCGTTTTTCATTTTTATGCCCAGCGTCCTTCTCTCCGGATTTATTTTTCCGCGCGAAGCTATGCCTAAATTTTTTTACTTAGTAAGCAGCCTGCTGCCTATGACCTACTATATGGAAATAATTCGTGGAATTGTTTTGCGCGGAAATAATCTTGCTACCCTTTGGGGACAGGTTCTAGCACTAATTATTTTTATACTGGTAACTTTTGCTATTGCTATAAAAAAGTTTTCCAGAACCATGAATTAAAAAAGCCGTTTCCTCAAATAGCAGGAAACGGCTTTTGACACTCATTAACTTAATTATTCTTCTTGTTTTTTCATAATAGTAGCTTTGGCAAACAAAACTACGCAAACAACAGCAAAGACAATGCCCGCAGGGTAAGTAATAGTTGTGGACAACTTAAATCCTTCCTCAGCCTGTAAAATATATGTAGAAGTTACTACTGACATAAAAGTTGCCGGTATTGCAGCCATCAAATATTTACTGGTTCCAGGGAATTTCCTATACAGATAAACAGCTCCTGACCAAAGAACAATCATGGCTAATGTCTGATTGGTCCAAGAAAAATATCTCCAAATAATATCGAACTTAATTTGTGAAAGCACTGCACCAACAAGGAGTAAAGGCACAGCAACAGCCAAGCGTTTATGTGTATCTTTTTGATCAATTTTAAACCAGTCAGCAATAGTAAGACGCGCGGAACGAAAAGCCGTATCTCCGGAAGTAATAGGGCAAGCAATAACTCCTAGCATAGCCAAAGCAGAGCCAATACCTGTACCCATATAGCCAAGACATATATCATAAACAGCGCCACCGGGGCCGCCGGTTTTCAACGCTGCAGCCAATCCTGCGCTGCCATCATAGAAAGTACAGCCTGCTGCTGCCCAAATTAATGCGATTATGCCTTCTGCCACCATTGCACCATAAAATACAGGCCGTCCATGACGTTCATTTGTAAGACAGCGTGCCATAAGTGGAGACTGGGTAGAATGAAAACCGGAAATAGCGCCGCAAGCAACAGTAATAAACAACAGCGGCCAAATAGGAAGTGGTGGTACTGCTGGGTGCATATTCTTTAGAACCATATTTGGCATAACATGCCCACCGATTCCGCCTAACATGCCTAGGGCAATCCCAACAGCCATAACGATTAGACATATACCAAACAAGGGATATATCCGACCAATAATCTTATCAATCGGTAGAATGGTTGCCAAAAAGTAATAAACTAGAACTATAACCAACCAAGGCATAACTGCCCAACCTGTAAGTTTTGCCAACAACATCGCCGGTCCGGTTGCAAATACAGTACCTACAAGTACAAGCAAAATAACTGAAACAACACGCATAATCATTAGCATTTTGGAGCCTAAATAGATTCCTATAATTTCTGAAATCGACTTACCATCTTCTCGTAAAGATATCATCCCGGAAAGATAGTCATGAACGCCACCGGCAAAAATAGTACCAAAAACAATCCAAAGGTAAACACTAGGCCCCCATAATGCCCCGGCAATTGCACCAAAAATGGGTCCAAGACCAGCGATATTCAAAAGCTGAATCATGAAAATTTTCCACGTTGGCATTGGAATATAATCTACCCCGTCCTCAAACTTAAATGCCGGTGTTTGGTCATCCGTTGGTCCAAACATCTTGTCAACAAACTTACCGTAAATAAGATAACCCAGAATAAGTGCCAGTAATGCAATTAAAAATGTAGACATTTTGTATAACACCTCCATATTTTTAGCGCTTTATGCGCAATTGCCCTTAGCTATATAATCTTTTGAATTTTCTGAGCATTTCTCTTCTCGTAAAAATAGTATTGCTTTTTTACAGTTATGTCAAGAAAATATCATATAGTTTACACT
>JAAYAE010000245.1 GCA_012719555.1 Acholeplasmataceae bacterium
GCGTAAGTTAAGCCGAGTTTCATATAAGATTGCAGTTCTTTGGTATTAATTTTGATTTGCGCCATAGCTTGTAATATTTCAGGCGTCTGTGTTTCGCAGCCAAAAACTAAGTGTGTTATACAGCCGGTTGCTTGTAGGATTCCCAAGGCCCCTTGAGCAAAGGATTGACCACTACGGCATGCGTAAATAGCCGGCAGCTCAATTACTAAGTCCACACCACCGGCAATGGCCATTTTGGCCCGTGCCCATTTATCGGTTAGGGCCGGCTCACCTCGCTGCACAAAAGAACCGCTCATAACTGCCAATATCGTAGAATCACCAATAAGTTTTTTTGCGGTAGTGATTTGGTAGGCATGACCCTTGTGAAAAGGGTTGTACTCGGCAACAATACCAATTACATTATTGTTTTTCATAAAACACCTCAAAATTTTCAAAAATCTATGTTTTCTAAATGGATAAATCGAAGAAATTAGTGTATACTTATAATATTATAGTATGGTTTAACGGTAGTTGCAAAATTATTATTTTTGTCGCTTAGGAGGTTTTTTGATGAAGGTATTTGTTGTTAACTGTGGTAGCTCTTCCATTAAATTTCAGTTAATCGACATGGAAACGGAAATCCCTTTAGCAAAGGGACAAATTGAGCGTATTGGCAGTGAAGGGTCATTCTTAAAATTGACTCCTACAGGAAAATACACTGTAGATTTACCTATGGATGTTCCTAATCATGATGTGGGCATCAGAGTAATTTTGGACGCTTTGCAAAATAAAGATTATGGTGTGATAAAAACTCTTGAAGAAATTGATGCTATTGGACACAGGGTTGTTCATGGTGGAGAACGTTTTACTGATTCAGTTCTTATTACTCAAGAAGTTATGGACGGAATACAGGCATGTTCGGCTATGGCACCTTTGCATAACCCCCCTAATCTGTTTGGTATTAAAGCTTGCATGGAGCTAATGCCAACTACCCCTCAAGTGGCAGTTTTTGACACGGCTTTCCATCAAACCATGCCAAAGATAGCATATTTGTATGGCTTGCCTTATGAGATGTATGTTAAATATGGCTTACGCCGCTATGGATTCCATGGCACCTCACATAAATATGTTGCGCAAGTAGCAGCAGAAATGATGCAGGAACATATGAGTGACTTGCGTATTATTACCTGTCATTTAGGTAATGGGGCTAGTATTACTGCTATTAAGTACGGGAAGTCTATTGATACCAGTATGGGTTATACTCCATTGGAAGGGTTAATAATGGGTACCAGAAGTGGAGAGATTGATCCTGCTATAGTGCCTTTCCTTATGGAAAAGGAAAATATGACGGCACCACAAATTGATGAGTATTTAAATAAACGCAGCGGTATCTTGGGAATTTCAGGTTTATCCAGTGATTTCCGTGATTTGGAAAGCGCTGCCAATAGAGGCGACGAACGTTCACAGTTGGCTATAGATATTTTTGCCTATAAGGTTAAAAAATATATTGGTGGTTATGTTGCTGCCATGGGTGGTGTAGATGCCATCGTCTTTACTGCAGGATTGGGAGAAAATTCACCTTTTATGCGGGATAAAATTTGCAATGGTCTGGAATATTTGGGCACGCGCATTGATCAGGAACGCAATAAGGTTAGAGGAAAGGCACAAGAAATCAGCGTCAAGAGAGCGACAGTTAAAATCTTTGTTATTCCTACAAATGAGGAGCTGGTTATTGCCAGAGATACTTATAATATTTGTAAACGGATAATAAAATTATAGCTATCAATGAGTTTTACTTGACAAAGGTATATTGCATCGTTATAATTGTAACGATTGGTGGATTATGATTAAATTAAATGTAGCAGAAATCAAGAAAAAATTGGTTGGAGAAAAAACTTTTAGATTTGACTTGGAACCTAAGGAACTAAACCTAACACCAGAGGATTTGCCTGTTGTTGGTAAAATCAAGGTCGAGGGAAGTCTTGCTAATGGTGGAGATGTATTATTGCTTAACGCAGTAATGCAGGCCATAGTGGCTAGGCAGTGCGGTCGTTGTTTGAAGAATTTTCAGGCGACAACAGAAGCTGAAATCTTAGAGAAGTTTTATCCAGCAGATGCCCAAGGTATTGAAAAAGATGCATACACTTACGAATTCGATGTGGTAGATATCACTGATGCATTGCGTGAGGGTTTATTGCTAGTAGAGCCTATTAGCGCACTATGCAAAGAAGATTGCCGAGGTTTATGTCCTGTTTGTGGAATTGACAGGAATGTAGATTCTTGTACTTGTGAAACAACCACCATGGACCCCAGATTAGCAGCATTAAAGCAGTTGTTAAAAAAGTAGATTGAGAACTTTGAGGAGGTGTATTTGAAATGGCAGTGCCAAAGAGAAAAATGTCTAAAGCTCGTCGTGATTCACGTCGTGCTAATTGGAAGCTCACAGTTCCCGGTCTTGTTGAGTGCCCTCAATGTCATGAAATGAAAATGCCGCATCGCGTATGTCCTGAATGCGGCTATTATAACGGGAAACAAGTAGTAGTAAAAGACGCTGAATAATTTCAGAAAACTAGAAGCCTTAGGGCTTCTTTTTTTGTCTAAAATGGCTAAAAACTTGACCGAACGGTCATTTTGTTCACACTTTTTTTGCTATAAAAAGCTTGCTTTTTATGGTATAGTATTTTA
>JAAYAE010000246.1 GCA_012719555.1 Acholeplasmataceae bacterium
ATATGTACACGGTGGGGATGTGTATTCCCAGATTGGCAATTTCATAGATTTTTCTGCTAACGTCAATTTTTTGGGTATGCCGAAAGGCGTAAAAAAGGCAATACGAGCAGCGGCTAGTAATTGCAGTAGATATCCTGATCCTTTTTGCCGAGAATTAACTGCAAAATTAGCCAAACATTGGCAGCTTAAAGACGAAAATATTTTGGCAGGTAATGGGGCGGCTGATCTTTTGTTTAAATTAGCACTTGCACTTCGACCCAAAAACACTTTGCTTTTAGCACCGACGTTTGCTGACTATGAAAAAGCTTTTGCTACAGTTGATTCTAAATTTTTGTATTACAACTTAGAACCAGAAAAAGATTTTGCAGTTCAGGAAGATATTTTGGACAAAATAGTATGTGGAGTAGATTTAGTCGTAATTTGTAATCCCAATAACCCAACAGGCCAATTAACCAAGAAAGAACTGCTGTTGCGTATTTTAGAAAAGGTTAAAGCGATTGGTGCAATACTTTTAGTTGATGAGTGTTTTATGGAATTTGTTTCTCCTGAGGAAGCTTATTCAATGAAGTCTTACTTAAATGAGTATGAAAATTTAATTATTCTCAGGGCATTTACAAAAACTTTTGCCATGGCCGGTGTACGATTAGGATATTTACTTACAAAAAACATGTTGGTAATTGATGCTTGTAGAAAAAACAGTCAGGATTGGAGTGTCTCAACTCTGGCTCAAGCAGCAGGAATTGCGGCCCTGGAAGAAGAAAACTACCTAAAAGCAACTCCAATACGTGTACAAGAAGAACGTACGATTCTTCTTGCTGCTTTGCACAAGTTGGGTATAAAAACTTTTGCTTCTAAGGCCAATTACATCTTTATGCTAGTACCCCATATTGCCAAATTACCTGATAAATTAAAAGCAAAAGGGTTTTTAGTAAGGTCATGTGGGAATTATATAAATCTTGATGAAAGATATGTGCGCATTGCAGTGCGGACAAAAATACAGAATAGAAAGCTTATTAAAGCTATTAAGGAAATAATTGCTAATGAAGTCACTTCTGATAATTATTGATGGGTTAGGCGATGATAAAATATCTGCTTTGGGTAACAAATCGCCTTTTGATTATGCACACCATGTTAATATAGACAATATAGCCGCGAATGGCGTCCGTGGCAGTCTTAGTGTCTGTGAAAGAGATTTTACCCCTGAAAGTCTAAAATGTATTCTGCGGCTTTTAGGCGTAAAATCAGATGACTTTCCGACTAATCGTGCGTATCTGGAACTTTTAGCTGAGCGTAGGGATATTTCCGACCAGCAAATGGTTTTGCGTTGTAATCTTGTTTCAGTGGATAAAACAGGTGAGTTACTTTCTTTTAATGGTGAGGGTCTTACCTTGAAAGCAATGCAAGAAGCAGCGGGTCAATTAGGTGAATTATCAGGGGATATAGATTTTGTACATCTATCAGGTTATCGCAATTTACTTATTGCAGCTAAAAATACAAAATTACTTGGGCAGGTTATTGTAAAACCACCCCATGAAAGTGTTGGAGAAAACATTAATGATTTATTATCAGATTTGAAAGAAGTTTCTCCAAATCTGCAGAATTTTTTAGCAAAAGCTCAAGCTAACTTGAAAAATTTTGCAAAGAATGGCGAACATTATGAATTGTACCCATGGGGAGTTTCGGAAAGGACAACCATGCAATCTTTTTCTCAAAGGCATGGTGGCCTAAAAAGTGCAGTCATTTGTTCGGCGGAGGTTGTTAGGGGTATTGCCACAAGTTTAAATATGGAATGTCCAAAATTGTTACACGCTACAGGAGAAATAGATACTGATTTGCAAGAAAAAGCTGTTGCCACTATAAAAATGTTAAAAACGAATGATTTTGTAATGACACATTTTAACGGTACAGATGAGGCAGCGCATCGCAAAAATTATTGTGAAAAAGCATCCTTTATAACTAAAATAGATAAAGAGTTTTTTCCTGTGTTATTAAAAAACATAGAAGAACCAACCAAGGTGTTTATTTGTGGTGACCATGGAACAAGTTCTTTAACAGGAAAACATTTAGCAAGACCGGTACCCTTTGTTGCCGGTATTATAGCAGGCAGTGGAGTTATAAAGCCTATAGAAAAATATCAAGATATATGGAGCTTTCTTTATGAGAGGGGTAGTAAATAATGGTAAAGGCCTTAATGATTCAGGGAACAATGTCAAATGCAGGTAAAAGTATTGTTACGGCAGGCTTGTGTAGAGTACTTAATCAAGATGGTTATAAAGTAGCACCATTTAAGTCTCAGAACATGGCACTAAATTCATTCATTACTCGTACAGGGGCAGAGATGGGAAGAGCTCAGGTCGTCCAGGCAGAAGCGGCTAATATTGAGCCTAGTGTGCTAATGAATCCGATTTTGCTAAAACCAACCAGCGACGAAGGTTCCCAAGTCATTGTTAATGGGGAAGCTATTGGTACCATGAAAGCAGCAGAATACTATAAGTTTAAAACAAAGCTTATACCTGATATTTTAAAGGCGTATGGC
>JAAYAE010000247.1 GCA_012719555.1 Acholeplasmataceae bacterium
TATTCTACTAAGTTATAAAAATGTTTGTGTTCCAATTCCCCATTTTCTTTATCAACTACTAAAAGCCTGGAATGATCTCTCGGCTCCATGGGATGTTGCGCAATTAGTTCTTTAGGCAATTCATAATCAAAATCTTTAACCTGCATATTCTCACCCTAGTATATTTTTTTTATTTCTGTTCCTGTATAGTAATGTTGTAAAATCTTTTTATAATAATCTTTTTCCTGTTTAGGAGCTGCCAAAGCCATTCCTCTAGCACCCCACTGGCTCATTCCCAAACCATGTCCCCAACCATTGCCTGTTATAAAAATTTTTTCCCCCACTACGCTTGTTAAAAGTCGTACCGGGCCCATATTTCCTGTGTAATTATCCTTGTCATTGTTGTTAAGCTTAATAGGAATTTTCTTTTTACCAATCTCCATACCAAATTGATTTAAAATAGGCACTTCAATATAATCAGGTCTATTAAGGCCAACGTAAATGTCAAATAATGTGCTATTAAGTTGCAATATTGAGCGTAGCTTAGTTCCCTCTATGGTAACGGATTTTGTTCCATTAAAAGTAATTTCCTTTACTCGTCCTGAAATTCCGCGATCACTAGCTTGCATGGGTGCTGGTTTACGATAAGAGATTCTTATACTATCCAATGTTCCTAATTTATACCCTGCTTGCTCCAATTGCTTTTGCAGCTGGTCTCTGGTATAAATCTTTTCCCAGCTAAAATTCGGAGCATCTTCATCATAATCTTTCACTGCTTTAAGATAAGGAACAGCATTGCCCCACACATTTTCTGAGCTTTCGGTATACCCCCCACTGCAACTATGGAAAAAGGCTTCTATTGGTTTTCCCCCATAGAGAGCGACCACTCCTCTAGTTTCATCAATAATACGATTTGTATTGGCGTGTTCAGCTAAAATGCCGCCGTATACCTGTCCCATTTCGTTTGCGCGCACGTCATAGCCCATATAATTGGAACTTTTTATTTTAAACAAAGCAAAAGACCTTGATGCTACTGCTTGTGCTTTAATAGCCTCATCAGGCCACAAAGGTATAATTTCCTTAGCAACAACACCATAAAGATATTCTTCCAAAGGCAAAGCATTTATGACATTCAAAGTCTTCCGGTCACTGTTTAAGGCTGCAGTTATAGCCCCACGATAATGCTTACGATTAACGTTCAAGGGTGCTTTAGCATCAACCGCAAAAAAGGAGGCGTGATTGCCACCAATAATAATATTATCTATTTGCAATAGGCCCTTTTTTACGCTGACAAAATGATTCCCGGCTTTAAGTGTTACCTTTTCCCCGCTATCAGATACCACATTAATCTGACCGCCTGAACTAAGCTCTGCTGAAAACTGATTGGCCACTAGGCCTACTCTGATAGTAGGTCCCATTTCTGCCGCCAATGCAGGTGATATCTGCATTGCTATAAACAAAAAAATAAGCAATAAATATCTAACCATAGCTACTCCTTTAGTTTTTGTTTAGGCTTCTTTTCATAACGGTCACGCTCACTAAAAATACACCCACAATAAGGTTGTCTATACATTTCTAGCTCCAAGCTAATATCCACACCCTCTTGATAGCCTAGGCGATAATCTTCATAGTAAAAAGGTATATCATACTTCTGGGCTGCTTCTTGTGCAATAGTCTTAATTAAATCATGTTTTTGGTAAGGACTAACCAAAAGCGTTGTAGAAAAAGCATCAAAGCCATTTTCTTTCCCATAAATCGCGGCAGCTTCCATACGCGTTCTATAACAATAAGCACAACGGACGATGGGTTCTTGTAGCATGCCTTGCAGGCATGTTTCCAGCGGATAACTTTTGTCCACTACCAGTTTGTATTTTTTTAACTGACAATACTCACGCAAAGTATTCAAGCGATGCTTGAATTCCTTATAAGGATGAATATTGGGATTAAAAGCATAAACAGTAAAACTATTACCGTCTTCAACTAGCTTCTTCGTCGGATAAATTGAACAAGGGCCACAACAGGCATGCAATAAAATATTCACTGCTTTCACCCCTTATCCGGTATTGTAATTCCTAAATAATTATAGGCTTCAACAGTAGCCATACGTCCACGAGGGGTCCTTTGTAATAATCCTAACTGCATTAAATAGGGCTCATAGACATCTTCTAAAGTTTCCGTCTCTTCATTAATAGCAGCAGCAATAGTTTCTACTCCCACAGGTCCTCCGGCAAAAGTTTTTACAATAGCCATCAAAATACGGCGGTCATTGCAATCTAAGCCTTTGTCGTCTACCTCCAACTTACTAAGAGCCGCTTTAGCCACTGTTCCGGTAATTTCATCATCGCCCATAACTTGAGCAAAGTCACGGACACGTTTTAAAAGCCGATTAGCTACACGCGGAGTTCCTCTAGCGCGCCTTGCAATTTCAAACGCACCATCAGCATCAATATTTACGTGCAAAATCTTTGCAGCACGGTTGACAATCGTTTGCAATTCCTCCGGTTTATAGAATTCCAAACGGCACAATACACCAAAGCGATCACGCAAAGGTGCAGCAATAGCTCCGGCACGAGTAGTTGCCCCAATCAATGTGAACTTAGGTAAATCCAGACGCACGCTGCGAGCACTGGGACCCTTGCCAATAATAATATCCAGAGCATAGTCTTCCATGGAGGAGTAGAGAATTTCTTCTACGGTTTTAGACAACCTGTGAATTTCATCAATAAACAAAACATCATTATCATTCAAATTCGTTAAAATTGCTGCCAGATCTCCCTGACGCTCAATGGCCGGTCCGGATGTTACACGAATATTTACATTAAGCTCATTGGCAATAATATTAGCCAAGGTAGTTTTGCCCAACCCGGGAGGGCCAAATAAAAGTACATGATCCAATGCTTCTTTGCGCTCAGTAGCCGCTTTAATAAACACCGACATGTTGCGTTTTACCTGCTCTTGTCCAATATATTCTGACAAAAGGCGAGGGCGCAAACTGTACTGCCACACATCCGCATCTGTTTCCTGTCCAGTAATAACTCGCTCTTCTTTTTCCATTATTACCTCCTAGCCATTAATTTCAAGGCCTGACGAATAATTTCTTCTGATTTCATTGTGTATCTATTTTGTATTTGTTTTATAACCGGAATTATTTCCGAATTAGTGTATCCCAAGGTAACAAGTGCTGCCATGGCGTCATCAACCACAGTACCTGTCAGTGTACCTGTACTATCGACAAAATCCAAATCATCACCATCAGTGCTGCCTATTTTGTCTTTAAGTTCCAACAATAGTCTTTCAGCAGTTTTCTTGCCTATTCCCGGCAATTTAGTTAAAAACTTCAAATCGCGGCTTTGAATAGCCAAATAAAACTCGTCTGGTTTAGCCGCTGACAACATACCCAAAGCAACTTTAGGTCCAACACCGCTGACAGAAATTAACTGTAAAAAGAGGCTGTAGTAATCTCTGGTCAAAAAACCATACAAAAGTAAAGCATCATCGCGTACCGCTAAATAGGTAAAGGCCTTGACTTCTTGTCCTACTTTGAGAAGTGATAACTGACCAAAGGGCATAAAAATACGATAGCCAATGCCATTATTGTCAACAATACAGTGATCATTTGCTAGATAATCGACATTTCCTTTAATAAAACCTATCATCTTTTCAGCTCCAATCCATACTTACGTTTATCTATGGAATGCAGGCCACAAATAGCTGTAGCTAAAGCATCTGCCACATCATCGGGTTTAGGTGTCTCTCTAATATTAAGCAATTTCTGCACCATAAATGTTACTTGTTGTTTTGTTGCTCCGCCATATCCTACTACAGCCTGTTTAATCTGTATAGGCGTATATTCTACTACGGGTATGCCTTTGTTAGCTGCGGTAAGTACAATACCTCCCCTAGCCTGTCCAACAGTAATAGCCGTAGTTACATTCGTATTAAAGAAAAGCTTCTCCACGGACATGAAATCCGGTTTATATTCTTCAATTATAGCAGTTAGCTCTTCATATATTTTTTTTAATCTTAGCTCCATAGGCATATCTTTTTCAGTTAAAACCGCACCATAATGAATGGGGGTCAAATGATTCCCCGCTAAGTTAACAACTGCATACCCACAAATCGCCGTTCCAGGATCTATACCAAGTGCTAACATATTATTTCCTTTCTTACTAATGAAAAGAGACACCCGCTGAAATAATTGCACAAAACAGGCGGGGTGTCCCCTAAACTTATGGTCGACCACAGGTGCCGCCCTACTAATTATGTTTTAAACTACCCACAATAACCCAAGCTATATTACTAGAATCAGTACATCTGCTATTCTTCATCAGGAAGATCAGCGTTAGTATAAACATCCTGAACATCATCAAGTTCTTCAAAACCATCAATCATACGTTGTACTTTTGCTGCATCGTCCCCTGACACCGTTACCATAGTATCCGGAATCATAGAAATCTCAGACATGGCAACTTCAATGTTATTATCAGACAATACTTTTTCCACAGCATCATAATCTTCCGGTGAAGTAATAATTTCATAGCCTTCATCTTCAGTCTTTATATCCTCGGCCCCGGCATCTAAAACCATCATCATCAAATCTTCTTCGCTAGGTCCGTTTTCTTTAGCTACAGAAAATACACCTTTGCGTTTAAACATCCAGCCAACACAACCTGTTTCGCCCATATTCCCACCCTTGGAAAAAGTATGGCGAATTTCAGCAGCTGTACGATTGCGATTATCCGTCAAGGTAGAAACCATAATAGCTACGCCCGCAGGGCCATAACCTTCGTAAGTAATCTCTTCGTAGTTAGATGCATCAGAGGCGCCTACGCCCTTAGCGATGGCTCTTTTAATATTGTCCTTTGGTACATTGTTAGCCTTTGCTTTATACAAAGCTAGTTTTAATTTCATATTGCCTGTAGGATCAGCACCACCCATGCGCACAGCAATTGTGATTTCACGGCCTATCTTGGTTGTAACCTGGCCTCGAATAGCGTCAGTCTTACCCTTCTTAAATTTAATATTTGCCCATTTGGAATGTCCTGACATATGTATTCCTCCCAATGTAATTTGTTTGGACAACCTCAAGGGCAGTCCCTACATCTGTCACTATAATATAACCAACTAATATTACCACAAATGGCCTGTTTTCGCAAATTTTCAAGACCATACTCCCATAATAAATGCACCCTATTTATGGTGGTTAAACAACTATTACCTATTACTTTTTGACACTCCAATATGCATGTTATAACTCAATTTATGGTATAATATTATTCTATTTATATTAACATTATAGCAAGGAGAGATTTTATGACAA
>JAAYAE010000248.1 GCA_012719555.1 Acholeplasmataceae bacterium
AGTTTATACTAATTGGTTTTTAATGGACACAAGTTTTTAGCGGTTTATGTTTTGCGCTAGGGTTAAATGTAAAGGAGAGAATAAAATGTTATTAAGTAGAATTATGAAAGTCAGTTCGATTTTGTGTGTTTTGTTAGCAATGTCCATTGGTGTTGTAAGTGCCCAGTCTGTTGAAGAAAAAGGGCAAGAAATCCGCAATATAGCAAGTGATACATTAAGTGAAGTGTATAAGCTTCAACCAAATGCTGAGAACGCTGTTGCAGATGCGGCTGGTTATGCGGCTTTTACGATTACTGATGCTAGGCAACTATTTATTGATAGCGGAGTAGGTAAAGGTATGGCTGTAGCCAATGCCACGGGGCAAAAAGTTTTCATGAAGACCGGAGATGTTCAGGTAGGTTTTGATTTACAAATAAAAAAATATGCTGTGTTATTTGTCTTTGGAACAAAAAAAGCGTTTTCTGATTTTATCACTAGTGGTTGGAAATTTGACGGCCAGGCTAATGTAGCGGCAAATGATAGTCTTGCAGGGGATTCTTTGCAAGGAGCGTTTCCTGTATCAGCCGATGTTTGGATGTATCAGGTAACGGACAAAGGACTTGAATTTAGCCCAAAAGTAAGAGGCATTAGTTATTTCAAAGATAGCAAATTAAATTAAAGCTTGTATTAAATTTGTAAAAGTGGCCATTTTCATGCCTTTGGCTGTTATGCTGGTAATGGAACTTTTAGGTCGAATTAGTTATAATATGCAACAAAATTCTACTGTTTTTTGCAAATGCCTCTTAGAGAATGTATAGCCATTATTTTAAGAGGCGGTCATTTGCCACCGTTAGCAGAAAATATCTAATGAGATTTCTGAGCCGCAATGCCGGTTGGCAAGATGTTATTGCCTATTCTACAAAAACTAAGTTTGCAAGTTGTAGAGCGATTAAGTTCGGAATATGGATCTAATAAATCAGAAAACTCGAACCGTTGATTGTAAAAGGATAAAAACCAAAAGGAGGTATCTTTAAATGTTGTACACTATTGTAGCTATTATTATTGCAGTTGTAATAATGAAATATTTCGGGATACTGTAATTAGTGACTATCCAAAAGAGTGAAAAAGTGTGCAAAATATGTTAATTTGATATATAATCAAATTAGAATAAGGAGGTGTTGATATGTTTATTAATGATTATCTTGAAAAGAAAAAACGTAAAGAACGAGTTGAGGCAGTGAAAACCGCAACTATTGCAGCTGGGGTAGGAATTGCAGCAGGCCTCGCTGCTGGAGTTCTTTTAGCACCTAAATCCGGAAAAGAAACGCGTGCCGCTATTGACAAAAAAGCCGAAAAAGCTGCTGAGATGGCAAAAGACGCAGCCATTTCAGTAAAAGAAGATTTATTGAACAAGGAAGAGCAATTGAAACATAATATTAAAGAGTTAAAAGAAAAAGCTAAGGATACTCCTAATGAGACAATCGACGTTCCGGTAGAAACGCTAACTAAAAACAAAGATTAGTCCAGTTAAAAATTTACAGACTTTCTCGATGTTGTCTCAAAGAAAAATCAGAAAAAGCAAATCCACCTGCAGTTGAATAAAGGGCGCTGTCATAAAGGTGAAAGGAGTTTCGTATGTTTCTCACCTATCAGGATATTATGGTTTTAATAGTAAGTTTTATCGTTACTAGTTTGGGCATTGCGGTGTTAATACTCCTAATAGTAGCTTTGGTTAAGTTGATTAATACGGTAAGTAAAGTCAATAAACTATTAGATGACAATGCCGAAGACATAGGCAAAACGGTAAAAAAACTACCGGAGCTAGCTGAAAATATTGACAAAACTTTAATCAGCTAAAATGGTACTATTGATGAAGTTAATGGTACATTTCTTGCCACTAACCCAGCGG
>JAAYAE010000024.1 GCA_012719555.1 Acholeplasmataceae bacterium
GAGCTACTGTTATGGACAAAGGAGAGTTCTTTTCACAGGCATTGTGCAATGAAATTAGAGACAAGTTTGCTTTTATTGATGCAGATCCTCAATTGGGTACTAGGTTGTTTTTTGATAATTCCGGGGGGTCTTTGCGGTTGAAGGCGGCAATAGATGCAAAAACGGAACTAGATTTGATTCCGGATTGCCCGGAACGTTATCACGAAAGAGCAGATATTTTGAATGCAATAATTCAAAGAGGAACGGATGATATTCTTAAAATTATATTGGGTGCCAAGGGTGGTTCGTTAATGACGGAACTCACAGCATCACAAACCGTTTTTCAGGGCATTGCTACAATAATGGAAAATGTGGAGGGAACTAATGCGGTTACAAGTAATGTTGAACATCCCTCAGCATATGACGCGTTAAAGTTTTATTGTCAAAAAAATCATAAAGAATTTAGAGTGGCAGAAGTGAATGCAAAAACTGGTTTTGTTGAGCCGGAAAAAGTAGCTGAATTAGTGGATGAAAATACAATTTTAGTGAGTATAATGGCATCCTCCAATATATCTGGAAATATAATGGATTTAGAAGAAATAGTGAAGGTAGTAAGAGAAAAGAATCCTAACGTTTATATTATAAGTGATGCTGTTCAACATGTGCCACATGGATTGATGGATGTAGATAAATTGAAACTTGATTTTGTCAATTTTGCACCATATAAATTTATGGCCAGCCGCGGAATTGGTGTAGCTTATGTATCGGAGCGAGTTAGCAAGTTGCCACATCATAAGTTGTTGGGAAAAGATAATCAAATTTGGGAATTAGGAACACCGACGCCATCTTTATATGCATCTATCTCTGCAGTTGTTGATTACGTTTGCTGGTTAGGAACAAAATTTATAAATTCAAGTGACAGAAGAGAGCTCTTTTGTGCCGGTATGAGAGGCATTGAAATGCAGGAAAGAGCATTAATGAATTACATGATTGAAGGGTTGCGCAAGATTTCAGGTGTAACTGTGTTTTTAGATAATGATGATTTGGAGCGAAAAGATTTTATTTTGGCAATAGATATAAAAGGTAAGGATTTAACGGAATGCGTAAAAGAGTATCAAAGAAGGGGGATAACAGTTTACGAAAGAGTTAATACTAGTATATATTCAAAGCGAATTGTGGAGGCATTAAACTTTGAAGGTGCAATTAGGGTGTCGCCACTGCATTGCAACACTTGTGATGAGATTGATAGATTCTTAAAAGTTACTGCAGAGATTGTTTCTGTGTAATTTGAAGGAGGGGAAAAAATGAAAAAGCTTGGGTTAACTTCAAAAATATTTATCGGCTTTGCTCTTGGTATAATACTTGGACTTATATTTAAAGAAAAAGTACTGATTTTAAAGCCCTTGGGAGATATTTTCCTGACACTGATAAAAATGATCGTAGTTCCCTTAGTCTTTTGTTCTATTACTAGCGGGGTTGCTAGTATAGGAGACATTAATCGTTTGAAAAGAATCGGCAGCAGGACAGTAATATATTTTGTCGTTACAACCATGCTTGCCGGTATTATTGGATTATTAATTGCTAATTTTGTGCAACCGGGTGCTGGTGTTGATCTTAATATGATACAGGCCAGCAGTAAGTTTCAGGCAAAAGAAATGCCTACCTTGGCAAAAACCTTGCTAGATATGTTCCCATCTAATCCCATTAAATCAATGGTGGATGGCAATCTAATGCAAATTATTGTATTCTCTTTATTCCTAGGAGTCTCACTAACAATGTTGGGAGAAAAAGGCAAGAAGGTTATTGATTTGTTCAATTCTGGAACGGAAGCAATGTATAAAATGACGGCAATTGTTATGGAATTTTCGCCTATTGGTGTTGCGGCACTTATGGCATGTTCTATTGGTGAATATGGTATAAAAATATTTGGACCTCTAGGCAAATTTATAATGACGGACTATTTAGGTTTGCTGACAGTTATAATAATAATGTATATACC
>JAAYAE010000249.1 GCA_012719555.1 Acholeplasmataceae bacterium
AAGAATACGAGGACCCCTTTAAGGGGTAGCGCGTAAACAATAGCCTCCTTGGAGGCAGCTAAAGTGGCAAGGGCATAGTAGCTTGAACAAAGTGAAAGCTAGCGCCTTTAGACGCTAGCCGGCATTAGAGGCTTATAGCCTCAGAGCAAACCACCCGTTAGACGGGTGGTGCTGATTGAAAAAATACTGTATACATGAGAAAAACGTTGAAAAAGCAGAATGTATGGTTTAAAATACAGAGGTAGTACGCCGATATAAAAAGAGTTTTACGGTTGCTACAAACAAAAGTTAAGATAATATATTAATTATGAGGGGTGCTTTATGAAAATTTCACAGCGTGTACAAGCTCTAACTACGTCTCCTATTAGGAGACTGTCTCCCTATGCGGCGGCAGCTAAGGCTAAGGGTAAGAAAGTTTATCATCTCAATATAGGGCAGCCGGATATTGAGACACCTGAATTGTTTATGGACAGTATTCGTAAATTTGATGAAAAAGTTATTGCTTACAGTAATTCTAAGGGTGAAGAGTGTCTGGTAGATGCTATTAGCAAATACTACAAGGAATGGGATATGCCTTTTGAGCCGGCGGATATTTATGTTACCAACGGTGGATCCGAAGCTTTGCGCTTTGCTGTTTTGGCATTGTGTGATCCTGGAGACGAAATTTTAGTTTTTGAGCCGTTTTATGCTAACTATAATAGTTTTGCCAGAGAGAATAATGTAATAATCAAGGCTATTCCTACCAGCGTAGAAAATGGGTATCATTTGCCGGAGGAAAAAGTAATTGAAGCTGCTATTACACCTAAAACAAGAGCTATTTTACTTACTAATCCAAGTAATCCCACAGGAGTTGTCTATAGTAAAGAAGAGATGGAAATCATTGCCCGCTTAGTATGCAAATATGATTTGGGTTTAATTTCCGATGAAGTTTACCGTGAGTTTGTTTATGATGGTAAATATATTAGTTTTGGAACTATGCCGGAAGTTTTGGATAATCTTATAATTATAGATTCGGTATCTAAGCGCTATAGTGCTTGTGGTGCAAGAATTGGCTGCATTATTTCTAAAAATGCGCAATTTCAGCAACAAATACTGAAATGCTGCCAAGCTAGATTATGTAGTCCTATTTTGGAACAAGTCGGTGCTACGGCTTTGTATTCTACACCAACGTCTTATTTGGACGCAGTTAATAAAGAATATAAAAAACGTAGAGATACTATTAAGGCCGCGTTGGAAAAACTTCCGGGTGTCACTTCTTCCAATCCTAAAGGTGCTTTTTACCTGATGGTTAAATTGCCTGTGGATGATGCTGAAAAGTTTGCTATTTGGTTGCTGGAGAGCTTTGATGTTAATGGTGAAACGGTAATGTTCGCACCGGGTAATGGGTTTTACAGTACACCGGGTTGTGGTATAGACGAAGCACGTTTAGCATATGTTTTAAAATGCGAGGATATAGAAAAGGCCATTGCTATTTTAGGCGAAGGTTTGAAAGTTTATCCGGGCAGAAAATAATTTTTAGAAAAACAAAAAAGGCTGGAATAAATCACGTCGATAGTGGTTTGTTCCGGCCTTTTATTTTTTTGGAGCGGAAGACGAGATTCGGACTCGCGACACCTTGCTTGGGAAGCAAGTGCTCTACCCCTGAGCTACATCCGCACTAGTGGTACAGTAGAAATGATACCATAATATCGCCTATTTTGCAATTCTATTTTTGGTGTATAATAGTTAAGAAATGACTTTATTTTACAAGTAGGGAGAAGTGTGAGAAACATGAAAATTTTTGGACTGCAAAAATTAACTTTGTTAGATTATCCTGGAAAGGTGGCCTGTACGGCATTTACCGGTGGGTGTAATTTTTGTTGCCCATTTTGCCATAACGCTTCTTTAGTTGTGAATCCTGATGTTAGTTACGCCATGGAAGAAACAGAACTTTTGGCCTTTTTGCGAAAAAGAGAACCTGTTTTGGATGGTATATGTATAAGCGGTGGAGAACCATTGTTGCAGCCTAATATAGAGCTTCTCATAGCTCGTATCAAAGATATAGGACTAAGTGTTAAGCTAGACACTAATGGAAGCTTCCCGGCTCTTCTGAGGCGTTTAATTGAGCACAAACTAGTTGATTATGTAGCTATGGATATAAAAAACTCCAAAGAAAATTATTTTAAAACTAGTGGTACGGATAAAGTGCCGCTAAAAAATATGGAAGAAAGTGCAGAACTTTTAATGAGTCATGTAGTACCCTATGAATTTCGCACTACGGTAGTGCGAGAATTGCACACAGCCGATGATTTTGTCGCTATTGGAAAATGGCTTAGTAAAGATTCCCCTTATTTTCTGCAAAATTTTGTGGACTCAGGAGATTTAATTGGGGAAAATTTTAGCGCTTACCACAAAAGTGAAATGGAAATTTTCGTGCAAATACTACGAAAGACTATGAAATTCGTGGAATTACGCGGAATTTAATTTATTTACAATACCGCTATATATAGTATTGATAAAAATGAATACTGCAATATATTGTGTTTTTCGCTTGACAAGATTTTTCAATGAATTATAATAAGTGTTACAAGCGATAGACAAAGGAGAATGATTACTATGTATAAGGTAATGAAAAGAGACGGAAAAGAAGTTAAATTCGACTTAGCGAAAATTGGCATTGCTATTCGTAAAGCATTTGATTCCGTAGATAGGCAGTATAATCAAGATATTATTGATATGCTTGCCTTAAAAGTAACGGCAGACTATGAAAAGAAAATCAAAGATTCTTTAGTTACAGTAGAAGATATTCAAGACAGTGTTGAAGCCGTGCTTATTGCCGCTGATTACGCCGATGTGGCCAAGAGCTACATTTTATATAGAAAACAAAGAGAAAAAATTCGTAACATGAAATCCACTATTTTGGATTATAAAGAAATCGTGGACAGTTATGTGCATTTGACTGATTGGCGGGTAAAAGAAAATTCCACCGTTACCTATTCTGTTGGCGGTATGATTTTGAGTAATTCAGGTGCTATTACAGCTAATTACTGGCTAAGCGAGATTTATGATCAAGAAATAGCTAACGCACATAGAAATGCAGATATGCATCTGCATGATTTGTCCATGCTGACCGGTTATTGTGCAGGATGGTCTTTGAAGCAACTTATTCAAGAAGGTTTGGGCGGTATTCCCGGTAAAATAACTTCGGCACCGGCTAAACATTTGGTTTCCTTATGCAATCAAATGGTAAACTTTTTGGGTATTATGCAAAACGAATGGGCAGGAGCTCAGGCTTTTTCCTCTTTTGATACCTATTTAGCTCCTTTTGTTAAATCGGATAATCTTTCCTATCGTGAAGTAAAGAAATGCATTGAAGCTTTTATTTATGGGGTAAATACGCCATCTCGTTGGGGTACTCAAGCTCCTTTTTCCAATGTTACCTTAGACTGGACAGTTCCCAATGATCTTGCAGAGCTTAATTGTATTGTTGGCGGCAAGGAAATGGATTTTAAATATAAAGATTGTAAAAAAGAAATGGATATGGTAAATAGAGCCTTTATTGAAACTATGATTAGTGGCGACGCCAACGGCCGAGGTATCCAATATCCAATTCCCACATACTCCATAACTAAAGATTTTGATTGGTCGGATACTGAGAACAATAAACTGTTATTTGAGATGACTTCTAAGTATGGCACACCATATTTTTCCAATTATATTAACAGTGATATGGAACCTTCTGATGTGCGCAGCATGTGTTGTCGTTTGCGTTTGGATTTACGTGAGCTTCGTAAAAAATCCGGTGGATTTTTTGGCAGCGGTGAAAGCACAGGTTCAGTGGGTGTAGTGACTATCAATATGCCGCGTATTGCCTATCAGTCACAAAGTGAAGAGGAATTTTACCGTCGCTTGGACAAAATGATGGATATTGCCGCTCGTTCTTTAAAAACTAAAAGGACGATAATCTCTCGTTTGCTGGAAGAAGGCTTATATCCTTACACCCGTCGCTACTTAAGTTCTTTTGACAATCATTTTTCTACTATTGGTCTTATTGGCATGAATGAAGCTTGCCTTAATGCTAACTGGATCCGCAAAGATTTAACCCATGAGGAAGCACAGGTATTCACAAAAGCTGTTTTAAATCATATGCGTGAGCGGTTAGCTGACTACCAAGAAGAGTATGGTGATCTCTACAATCTGGAAGCAACACCGGCAGAATCAACTTCCTATAGATTAGCTAAGCATGATGTTGAGCAATTCCCGGATATTATTACGGCTAGTGAACATGGTAAAACTCCATATTACACTAATAGCTCGCATTTGCCTGTCAGTTATACTGAGGATGTTTTTGCTGCTTTAGATATCCAAGATGAATTGCAAACTTTGTATACTTCCGGTACTGTTTTTCATGCTTTCTTAGGAGAAAAATTACCTTCCTGGCAGGCTGATGCGGCATTGGTACACAAAATTGCTGCTAACTATAAACTTCCATATTATACATTGTCACCTACATATTCAGTTTGTAAAAATCATGGCTATATTGCAGGCGAAGAATATATTTGCCCTGAATGCGGTGAAAAAACAGAGGTTTACAGTCGTATTACCGGTTATTATCGCCCGGTACAGAACTGGAATGAAGGTAAGGCCGAAGAATTTAAAGAACGCAAACTCTACGATATTTCTCGCTCTAAGCTGAAAAGTGAGGGACGCACTATTATTGCTAACAGTGAAAATGTTCTAGCAAGAGAGGGTAATCCAAACGACGTAGTTTTACTCTTTACAACTAGAACTTGTCCTAACTGCAAAATAGCCAAGGAATTTTTAGATAAAGCCAACATTAAGTATCAAGCCATAAACGCAGAAGAAAACATAAAACTGGTAGAGAAATATGGTGTGCAAAGTGCGCCTACACTGGTTACAGTAAACAGTGGTAATGTGCAGCAGTATGTTAATGCGTCTAATATTAAGAAGTACGCTGAGAATAAATAGAGTATATTTTAATGGGTGTCCGTATAAGGATACCCATTTTTATGTAATAAATTGTTTGTCGCTTTATTTTACTTAATATTTTACTTGTTTTAATATTAGATACCTATTATG
>JAAYAE010000250.1 GCA_012719555.1 Acholeplasmataceae bacterium
ATCTTGTAGTTGGTCCTGAAAATACCAAAGGCAGGCCTGTTAGGGAAATAATTGAAGCTGCTATTAGTGCAGGCTTTACCTGTGTTCAGATCCGTTCAAAGGTTGCTTCTGCCACTGAGTTAATTGAACTTACCCGCCAAGCAGCGGAGGTTATTGCTAGCGCAGGGAAGTCTGAAAAAGTTGCCCTTCTTGTGGATGACCGTTTAGATGTTGTTTTGGCTGCTAGAAAACTTGGTATAAAAGTAGATGGTATCCATGTAGGGCAAAAAGATATTCCTGTAGATATCTGCCGTGAATATCTAGGGGAGGAGTCTATTATTGGTTTATCGGCACGTACGGAGGAGCTGTTTGAATATATTAAGACCGTGGATGTCGGTCAAATTGATTATTTTGGCGCTGGTCCTCTGCACAAGACGGCGACAAAACTAGACTGTGGGTTGGATTCTACGGGCAAGGTAATTGTTAGAAGCTTGGATGAATTAAGCAAGCTAAAAATGCTGAGCCCTATTCCCGTAGTAGTTGGTGGAGGGGTAAAAATTTTTGACATACCACAGCTTGCTCAGACCAAGGTAGATGGATTTTTTGTTGTTTCGGCGGTAGCGGAGGCAGAGAATCCAGAGTTGGCGGCGAGCGGCTTAGTAAAAGCATGGAGAATGGCGAAATAATAAAAAGAGCGTATTAAAAATTTGTTGGGCAACCTCTAGTCTAGGCAATGAAAAAATCATTGTTTATAACTAGAGGCTATTTTTTCGTCAATTGAGCTCTTTGATTTAATGCTTGACATTAACATTAATGTTATACTTTATAATATAACTAACCTAATGGGAGGAGTGCAAAAGTGCTAATTAGCGAACTATCACGAAAAACAAATGCTAGTGTGCGGTCACTAAGATATTATGAAACTAAAAAAATGTTAGCGCCTAAGCGTTTGGAAAATGGGTATCGAGAATATGATGATACTGCTATTGAAAGGGTAAAAACAATAAAACTTTATCTAAGTTTAGGTCTCAATATCGACGATATTTTAAAGATAATTGACTGCTCAAATACAACACAAACCAGACCTATGTGCCCAGCTGCTTTCGCATTATATAAGGAGAAATTATACGAAGTGAATAGGCAAATAGACATATTGCTGGATGTACAGGCAAAGTTGTTAGAGAGAATCAGTGATTTTAAAACTAGTGCCAAGTAATTTTATTGAGAATCTTATTTTAAGATAAAGTAATAAGGGAGAAATTAATATTATGATTATTGACAGTCATGCACATGTAATGCGTCCATCGGAAAGACAATTAGAACTAATGGCAGAAGCCAAAGTTGATCGCACCGTTCTTTTTACTACAGTTATACATCCGGAAATAGCTACCAATATAAATGCTTTTGAAGAAGAAATGAATAAATTGTATGATATTTTAAACGGTGCAAAAAATCCGGTTGCGGAAAGAGTAAATTCTATTTTAGAACTTGCTACAGTCATAAAAGAAAATCCTGATAAGTACATTGGGTTTGGGTCAATTCCTCTGGGTTTATCTTATAAAGAAAACTTGGAGTGGATAAATAGATACATTGTAGCTAATGATTTTCGTGGTATAGGGGAACTGGCTCCAGGAACTGGGCAGGTAAGTAGGTTGGAACCATTGTTCAAGGCTTCTCAGGAGATAGGGCACCTTCCGCTATGGGTTCATACTTTTATACCTTTGAACTTTGAAGATATTAAAGAGTTGTTAGAACTAGCCAGAAAGTATCCTACGGTTTCATTGATATTTGGACATCTTGGCGGTGTTAATTGGCTAAATACATTGAAAGCTGTACATGATATTCCTAATGTTTATTTGGATTTATCGGCAACCTTCACTACTATGGCACCGACTTTTGCCATTAAAGAATATCCTGAACGTACATTCTTTAGTTCAGATGCTCCCTATTGTTCTCCACTTACGGCAAGGACTATAATAGAGCAGATAGTAACAGATAAACATGTTTTAGAGCAGGTTTTAGGAGGAAATATAGCAAGGCTTTTGCAGATATAAAATGGGGGGTATAGACTATGAAAGAAATTATTATAAAACAATATACTAAAGAC
>JAAYAE010000251.1 GCA_012719555.1 Acholeplasmataceae bacterium
ACCTAATTGCTATTACAATATGTGTAGGAAGAAAACTAAATATTAAAATACATACGGAGGCTTGCAATGGATATTCAATACAAAAAATTAACAGTTAAAGAGCTAGATACATTTATAGATATGAGAATAAAGCAGTTAAGAGAAGAAGGAGCCCAAGAAGAAATAGATTTAAAACCCGGTTTAAGATATTATTATGAACGTCATATGGCAAATGGAACATTTGTATCATGGCTCGCAGTCGACGGCAATAAAATTGTTGGAACAAGTGGAATTTCTTTTGTTGAGAAACCGCCTTATTTTGCTTGCCCAAGCGGCAAAATGGGATTGCTTTCAAGTATGTTTACAGAAAATGAATATCGTAGGCTTGGTATTGCAAAAAAGCTTTTAGCAAAGGTTGTCAACGAAGCAAAAATATATGGATGTGGAACAGTGCAAATAACAGCTTCCAATATGGGAGTATTGCTTTATACTGATTTTGGTTTTAAGAAGAACGATAACTTTATGCAATATAAACTATAGCTGTCTATTTCATGCTCAAAAGGGAAATTATTTTTTGCCATAAAAGCCAATAAATATTTCATCTTTTAATCGTGTTTTTAGGCTATTTGTGTCGGAGGTGTACTAATGAACAAAAAAATTATTATTAGAAATGAAAACGAAGCCGATTATGCAATAGTAGAAGAGATTACAAGAAAATCTTTTTATAATTTGTATGTTCCAGGGTGCATTGAGCATTATCTGGTTCATGTTATGCGTGAGCACGAGGACTTTATACCGGAGTTGGATTTTGTAATTGAAGTTGATGATAAGATTATTGGAAACATTATGTATACAAAAGCGAAACTGGTTGATGAGTCCGGAAAAGAAAGAAGTATTCTTACCTTTGCCCCGGTTTGCATTATGCCGGAATACCAAAGAAAGGGTTACGGAAAAATGCTTATAGAGCATTCTTTTCACAAAGCTCTTGCACTGGGCTATGATGTAATTGTCATATTTGGTAATCCAGGCAATTACGTATCTCGCGGTTTTAAGAGTTGTAAAAAATACAATATTTCTCTGGAGAATGGGACATACCCTGCAGCCATGCTGGTAAAAGAGTTGAAGCCCGGTGCTTTGGACTGGAGAAAGTGGATTTACTATGATAGTCCAGTGCTGAAGATAGATGAACAGGAAGCAGAGCGTTTTGATGATAGTTTGGAAAAAATGGAGAAGAAAACTCAGCCAAGTCAGGAAGAATTTTATATTCACGTCCATTCTATTGTGCAATAAACTTTGTTTCCATATTACAGGAGAGGATAATATTTTATGGAAAAAGGCGATTTATGGATAAAAAATTTAGCTAGAAATCATATGAAGGGGTATGTTCTATCTGATAGAAGTCAGTTGTTCCCCTTGATAGAATCTTTGCTTTTTGAAAATGCAGTTATTGGTTGTGGAGATTCTGTTACCTTAGCTGACCTTGGGGTTTTTGACTTTTTGCGTAATGGACCATATCGTTTCTTGGATAAATTTGATCCTAGCTTAAATAAATTGGGCAGGAAGGAACTTTATCGCAAAAATTTTATGGCTGATATATTTTTCACTGGCGTTAATGCGCTGACATTAGATGGAAAACTTTTTAATATTGACGGTAATGGCAGCCGCGTGGCTCCTATGTTGTACGGTCCGGATAAAGTTATTGTAGTTGCCGGACGCAATAAAATGACTGAAAATCTGTCGGAGGCAATTGCCAGAACAAGAAATATTGCCGCACATCTTGACGCCAAAAGATTAGGGAAAAATACTCCCTGTGCCAAATTAGGCCATTGCATTGATTGTCATCACCTGGAACGTATTTGTAATGATTTTGTTTGTATTGAAGGACAGTTTGATGAAAATAGAATTCATGTTATCTTGTTAGATGAAGATTTGGGGTATTAGAAAATGCTGTGATAAAAGCATATTGGAAAGGCTAAATCATGATTACACCTGGTATATATAAACACTATAAAGGCAATCTTTATAAAGTTTTTGCCATTGCCAAGCACTCAGAAACTTTGGAAGACATGGTAGTTTATCAAGCCCTCTATGGAGAATATGGTCTGTGGGTGCGTCCAGCAGCCATGTTTGAAGAAATGGTGGGAGAAGTAAAAAGATTTGAAAAAGTGGAAGAGTGAACTGTTCATACGTTGTAAAAATTACCCTCTAAATAATGTGTTAAC